>JBEAZL010000127.1:0-3352 GCA_041170085.1 Bacteroidota bacterium | reverse complement strand
GTTGTCCCTCCGGACATGTTACCTGCATGAGCAAAACCCTGTGATCATCTCCGGTAGGAAAGCCATTCACATCTCCACTTAAAGCAAACCAAGCCCCATCATTGACAGCGCAAGGGGTGCCATATGGATTGGATACCATGGTAGGGTTAAATGCGCCTGGCGGAGTGGTTAAGCTGTTGATTGGTCCGCCAGGATCACCGCTATTATCCCTTCCAATGGTAATATAGGAGTCATAGCATAGCTCAGGAATAAACCCGCAAAACCCGGCATTAACGTCAGGGCCTGTAAGGCCACCAAAACTAGAATTCCATGTGGGTACCTGGACATCGCATCCGGGAACCTGACCTATGGTCAGAGAGTGCTGCGGGTCATTAGGATCACCACCACCAATACCATAAACTGCAGAAAGAAAATCCGTCGGATCCTGAAGGCGTGCGAAAACCCGATAAGTCATATAACCGTCCGGATAAGCCCCGGTTGAAGTGCCATACTCCTCTACGATTACATCCACCAGTTGGGCGTTTCCATTCGCGCATAATGTGAATGCGAAAAAAATCAGAACAGCAAGTTTTTTCATAGTCGTAAGTAATTAGTGCTACAAAACATATAAGGTAAGAACCTGGTATCTTCCTTGTCTATCTATGATACCCAGATGGTAAGTCCCGGCGGAAAGCGTATTCCTTTCGATTTGCAAATTCCGGCTGCCGATGTTGGTATACTCTCTCACCCTCTCTCCCGAAGCATTCAGCAGTATTACATCGCATTCATCGCATCCCTTGGGAAGTCTGAGGGTTGCAAATAATGACATCGGATTAGGCGAGACAAAAGCGCCATCTAATTGTGTCTCATGGATGGATACGAAATACACCGATTCACTCAATGATGTACATCCATCCTCAGACATCACTTCTACAGCATAATAGCCATCCGTGTCAGGTTCCAGCTCCTGATTCGTAGCCCCGTCGATTGGTTCTTCATTGAAAAACCACTGCCATGAAGCACCTTCAGGGGCTGTGAGTATTCCATCTCCAAGCGTAATGACTGTGCCCGGAAGAGGGTTTACTTCGAGATTGATGTTCTGTGAAATTTCACATAGCGGATTCAGCACTGTAACACCAACGACAAAATCACCGGGAGTATCGGCACTATATATCAGAGGAGTTCCCGATCCGGCTTCATCTTCATTCACCGTCCAGTCGATGGTTTCCACATAATCATCCGGGAAGGTAAACTCAGCCATCTCGCCCTCGCAGATCATTTCAGGACCGGTGATGGTTCCCAGTTCATTGCAGTCCATAATCGTGTGCCATGTCGTGTTCGTTACAATCGGAGGATTGCCATCGAAGAAGATGTAGGCTGTGTTGTGGATGACATCCATGTGCTGCACTTCACTGTGAGGACGGACACGATAAACGACATACCCTTGAGAGCCCGGCTCGTCGCTCGCGCTGTCGGGAAGCATAATGTTGCTGAATGTGAAAGTAACCGCTCCGTTAGATTCAACACTGGTGCTGAAGCTGTGAGAACCAAAAACAGGATAGAAACTTTCAAGATCAAGATGCTGTACATCAAGGGTGTCCCTGATGATGACCGTCTCTGCCGGGAAGTTACCGGTGTTCTGGAACCTGACACGATATTCTATCTCATCCTCCTGAGGCACGAAGTGGTGTTCCTCTGTATAGCCAGGCTCGGCGGTGTATTTATCGTTAGGGTCGTATGCGCAGACAACTGTGGGTTCAAGAACCCAGCTGTTCTCATAGATGACATTTCCTTGATCATCGTTCAGCACCAGATGCATGTCGAATGGAAAGACCTCGCCGATATAATCCACTCCGGGACCATTAATATGACATTGATACAGCAACGAACTGCCCGGTGCCTGATCTGATATATTCCACGTCATAACACCATCTGCATATTCATCGTATGGAACCGCATTACCCAGATAAGTGGGCACCAGCACGGGATCAAATGTCATGGTGAAGGTTCCGTTCAGGGGAACAGAACCCAGGTTTTGCACCCAAAGGCCGGGGTTGAATCCATTCTGACAATGTATGTCCATCATCCAGATGCAACAGGGACCGCTAACCTGCAACAGCGTATTATTCGCGGCCTGCAATGGAATGTTTAATCCATTGCATGAGGGAAGAGTGACGTTAAAACCCATACCATCATTCAGCGCATAGACCCCATTTGGATCTGTATAGATCAATGTATAAGACCCAAGGGGCAGATCGGGGAACCAAATACCCCCACCAGCGTCCGGGAATAGCGTTACACCTAACTCCAGGATCTCTATACTTCCCGAGTTCAGAGTCGGCTCATCGAAGAAATTCTGCGACCACGATCCGTCGCCATTGGCGTCCAGAAATAACTGTGCTTCAAGAGCATCACCATAATAGCAAGATCCATCATTACAAGCCGCCACAGAATCGAAATTGCAGGCATCCGGATCGTCGCAACCCGGGTATGTGCACTCCTCATATAAATTCCAAAGTGCCCCAGGGTCAAAATTACACGCTGAAACATCTGTACACCCAATAGCCAAATCACAGTCCTCCGCAAAATAACAAACCCCTCCGCCCATTACATACGGATTATAATTGCAAGCCGCAGGGTCGTCACAACCTATACATTCCGCAGAAGTCGGATAAACAAGACCCATACAGGGGTAAGGTGTTTCAAGCACACCATCTATGATTCCAGGAGCACCCTGTAGCGTATGACTATAGCGTATTGCATTTTCAGCAATTCCATCATCGAAGACTTCCAGGTTAATGGCATATCTTAACTCACCGGTCGGGCATGCCACTTGAGCAATCATCACACGATTGTCATCTCCCACAGGAAATCCACCACCTGCGCTTATATAAGAACTCTGATTCAGGCAGGTCGCAACGCCAAAAGGCACCTGACTAAATGTCGACCCAAATGATTCGTACTCATTGATTATGAAGACCGTATATGATCCTCCTCCTATAGTGATATATGAATCAAAGCATGATTCGGGAGCCACTGAGCAGAAAAACTGGTTAATATCACTTCCAATCAAAGCTCCAAACGCCGCATTCCAAATAGGTGTGGTGACATTCTCTCCTGGCAGTTTTCCAAAACACAACGAATGCACAGGGCTGCCAGGAAAGCCTCCACTTCCATATACACTATTCAAATAATCAGTCGAATCCTGGAGCCGCGCGTAGACTCTGTAAGTTGTATATCCTGCAGGATAGATTCCTCCAGCGGTTCCGAATTCCTCAACGATTACATCCACAAGCTGAGCTGATGAAATAACAGTGCTGAGCAACAATGAAGACAGTAATAATAGCTTTCCCATGTAGAATGAGATTGGGGT
>JBEAZL010000126.1:0-8298 GCA_041170085.1 Bacteroidota bacterium | reverse complement strand
TGGTCCATACATCATCACATTCAATTGCGTTAAGCCCACCAAGCCCTCCATGAAAATAGGCATCCTGTCCATAGGCCATGAGATGCACATTCTGAGGGGTTCCATTGGTAATGAACTCAATATCTTCTTCGACCAGAAACGGCAGATTTACATTCCCCGGATCGATGGTGACCTCGACAAAGATGTACATGCTGTCGCCGGCAAAGATTTCGATGTCTTCGACCACAGGGCCATCCACGCCATCCACAACCATATAGTATGGTGAATTTTCAGGAAGCGAGATTCTGCTGATGCGGATATTCTCATCATGACGGTTGTACACCTTTACCACCCGGGTGGTTGAACCGATGGTCGAGAACAGGGTGTCGAACAACACTGTATCAGTCGAGAATTCCAGGGTAGCTGAAGGGTCTGTCACGAATGACTCTTTTCGGCAGGAAAATACCGAGAGCAAAATCAACGCAGAACAGAGCAATAAGAGCTGAAACGGTTTTGGCTTCATCAGGATGCAAAGATGATATGAAACAACGATGAGACCTTGAATTATTGTGTTTTCGGCACCAGCCTGAGTACTTCATTTGCAGAGTAGACCTCTGGAGCCATGCTCATGACCCTGAACTCACCATTGTTGTACAATGCTGTCTGGTCGGAGTAGTGAGGGCTGAGCAGATGTCCGCTCTGACCGGCCGGAGTGATATTCCATGCACTGTCAGCATGTGCGAAGTCCACCATGATTCTCATCTGTGAACCAAAATGTACTTTGTAAACACCGGTGCTGTCATGATAAAATCCGGACTGCCTGATGGTTTCATTGCCGCCTGATACTTCGTATGGACCGATATTGTAGAACGGTCTGAACAGTGCAACTTCACCAAGCGGATGCTTCAGTTCCAGCTTGCATGCCTTACCCCATCGCCATATTTTCGGATTATCTCCAAACTGTTCTCGCAACTCATCGAATGATTTCTCGAAAGCATACCAAAATATACTGTCCCGTGTTTCAACCACAGGCGTTCTGATATCATCCCACCAGACAGAGGCTGAATCATTGATCAGGCGGCGTTGAGCGCGCTGAAACTGGTGTGTGGTGCCGAAGATTTCGAAGAGTTCATCGCCCATTTCATCGGCACAAGCCTTGTGCATGACATGATAAAGCATCTTGTTGTAAAGGGTGGGGGCACATTCATCAGGCCCATACGTTCCGTCCCAGTAAACGATTTCCTCGATCAGTCGGTACTGTTCGCCATATTCAGGGTTTTTCATCACCTGATACATGAATAACGAATACAGTTCGCTGTCCACATCGCTGAGCACATCACACATCACCGTGCTCATCGAATCTAGTGTCATGTTCCTTCTGCCGGAGAGAATCGATCTGATTCTGTCGGCGCGGTACTGAGGTTTGTAATACCCCGGATACCAGATGCTGTCTACGGGTGCCGGCCAGTCGTTCGCGCTGTATATCATTCCGCCCTGCGGGTTCAGACATTTAGGGTTGGAGGAAAATGGATAATAGCCAAGTGGTTCATCCTTTCCTGAGGCACCGTCGAGAATGGTAAGTGAGTTCACGTGTGCAGGCCGATGGATCAGTTTTGCACAGGCCCACCAGGCAATGTTGCCCATACGGTCTCCATAATTCACTGAAAGCCCCGGGCCATGAATAAGTTCCAGGTTTGATTCGAAACTAGCGAAATCCAAAGCGTGATTCATACCGTACAATGCCAACAGGGTGTGGTTTTCACATCGGGTATATGACCAGTACATCGAAATAGGTGAAGCCTCTTCTGTCCCATCAAAAATGTTGTTGATCAATGGTCCATGACGTGTATGCCGGATCTGAATGAGCGTATCTTCTCCACCCTTGACATGGATCGTGTCGAATTCAATCTTCATATCCCTGAACTGATCATCGACCCGCACCTGAAGTGGATTTTCCGGGTTCAATTCTTCACGGTAAAAGTCCATGTCATCGTTAAGCAACATGGTCAGTCCCCAGGAGAGATGCCGGTTTCGTCCGACAAGCGCAAATGGCACTCCTGCCATAAAATGTCCGTAGATCTCGAAGCCCGGCGCATTCAGATGAGCTTCGTACCATGTCTGGGGAAGAAGATATCCGATGTGGGTGTCGTTACAGAACATCACTTGTCCGCTGGCTGTGTGATCACCGTTGATTACCCAGCTGTTGCTTCCAAGCAACGGTGCAAAGGGCATGATCTCTTCAATATTGTGCATGGCACGGGCCAGCTGAGTATTTCCACCTAGCAATGCAGCCGTGAGACCTGTGTCTGTCATGAAAGGAACCACCTTTCCGGCTGTACTGTCGCCACAGGCAGGAATGAAAGTCTCCGTGGAGTCGTGCCATAGACCAATATCTTCAAGGTACTCTGCTCCGAATTTTCGATTGATGACATCCATCACCGGATCTGTCTTCTGTGCCTGTGAGAAGCTAAATGCCATTGCACCGGTAATACAGAAGATGTCGCGAATGGTAAAATGCTGCGCCGGAATACCAATGATACTGAATTCAGGAGGCAACGACCCCTGATCCATAAAGGCATTAATACCATCGAGATATGCCTGTGTATCGTCCATCACCATCACACCGGTCCCGCGCATGGACTCCATAAGTTCAGCACTCTTACTAGCGTATTCCGGTGTGCCGATTGTTCGGAAGAGTAAATCAGCCTTGATCAGTTTTTCTCCCAGTATTTCCGAAAGACGGCCGTCGCCGGCCCTGCGTAGCAATTCCATCTGAAACAGTCTGTCCTGAGCATGCAGATATCCGAATGCCAGATAAAGGTCATGGCGGTTCTGAGCTTCTATGTGAGGAACACCGTATTCATCATACCAGGCTTTGACCTCATTTGTCAACCCCGGAATGGCTATTTCACCACTATATGTTGGACGGGATGAATTGTACCAAAAATATATTCCGGCTCCTGAGATAATCAGGATGAGCAGGACGGAGATCAGAATCCATTTAATGATTTTCATGCAGCGGATGCCTCGTAGATATACTGCGAATTACGGGAAAACACTGGATTTTTGAGCTTATCACACGGAGGCTTGTTGACGAAAGCGAGACCATCTGTCAGGTCTTGGTGAATAACGTCGTACTTTTGCACCCGATTTTTAAGAAAAGATGCAGAATATCAGGAACATAGCCATTATTGCACACGTTGACCACGGAAAGACTACGCTGGTGGACAAGATGCTTCACACAGCCAAACTTTTCAGGGAAAACGAGACCAGTGGCGAACTGATACTCGACAACAACGACCTTGAGAGAGAGAGAGGGATTACCATTCTCGCCAAGAATGTCAGCATCCGCTACAGAGGACACAAGATCAACATCATTGACACACCTGGTCACAGTGACTTTGGTGGGGAAGTAGAGCGCGTACTCAACATGGCCGAAGGATGTCTTCTTCTCGTCGATGCCTTCGAAGGACCAATGCCGCAGACAAGATTTGTTCTGCAAAAGGCTCTGCAGCTCGGATTGAAGCCTATCGTTGTAATCAACAAGGTGGACAAGGAAAACTGCACTCCTGATGAAGTGCATGAAGCTGTGTTCGACCTCATGTACAACCTTGGTGCAACTGAAGATCAGTTGAATTTCCCAACTGCCTACGGTGCAGCAAAGCAGGGTTGGATGAGCCTCGACTGGCGCCAGAAAACGGATACCATCGAGCCTCTGCTCGACATGGTGATAGAACATATTCCGGGACCCATCGCCCGCGAGGGTATTCCGCAGTTACTTGTTACAAGCCTCGATTACTCTCCGTACACCGGAAGGATGGCCATAGGAAAACTGCATCGCGGTGAATTGAAACCCAACATGCCCATCTCTCTTGTGAAGCGTGATGGAACCGTTCAGAGGGGAAGAATCAAAGAATTGTTCCTCTTCGAAGGTCTCGGTAAAGCGAAGGTTGAAGTGGTTAAGAGCGGTGAGATATGTGCGGTGAACGGAATCGAAGGATTTGAAATCGGTGATACCATTTCAGATGCAGAAAATCCGGAAGCACTTCCAACGATTGCCGTTGACGAACCAACGATGAGCATGCTCTTTACCATCAACGATTCTCCGTTCTTTGGTAAAGAAGGAAAATTCGTTACCAGCAGACACGTGAAAGAGCGTCTGGACCGCGAGCTTGAGAAGAATCTCGCTCTGCGTGTTCATGATACAGATAAGGCCGACCGATTCAATGTATTTGGTCGTGGAGTACTGCATTTGTCGGTACTTATTGAGACCATGCGCCGCGAAGGATACGAACTTCAGATCGGACAGCCCCGCGTAATCGTGAAGGAAGTTCATGGTGAAAAGCATGAGCCAATTGAAGAGTTGACCATCGATCTTCCGACTGAAATGACTGGTACTGCAATTGAAGCAGTGACCAAGCGCAAGGGAGAGATGAAGAACATGGAGCCGAAGGGCGATCGCACGGTGATTGAGTTTGATATCCCATCACGCGGTATCATTGGTCTTCGTAGCTACCTGCTCACAGCCACTCAGGGTGAGGCCATCATGTCGCACCGCTTCAAGGAGTATGGCCCATGGAAAGGTGAAATTCCCGGTCGTATCAATGGCTCTCTGATATCTCTCGAAACAGGTTCTGCGGTTGCATATAGCATTAACAACCTTCAGGATCGCGGTTTCTTCTTTGTGGATGCAGGTGAAGATGTTTACGAAGGACAGGTAATCGGAGAGCACACGCGCGACAGCGACCTGGTGGTGAATGTGACCAAGACCAAGCAGCTCACAAACATGCGTGCCTCAGGTTCGGATGAAAAGATGCGGATTGCACCTCCGGTGAAGTTCAGCCTGGAAGAAGCACTCGAGTATATCGGTCCCGACGAATACGTTGAAGTAACTCCGAAATCTATCCGTCTGCGTAAGATCTACCTCAAGGAAACAGATCGCAAGCGAATGGGTAAGGAGCTGAGCTCAGCTTATTAATCAGGCCTGCAAAAGGCGACTGATTTTTCCTGATTCTATTCTTCGAAGAAGCGGATGTAATCCCTCGGAATGAGGTGTACATCCTTGTAGTAGTAGTGAATGATATCTCTGTACGTATAACCGTACGCAGCCATCACCATCGCGCCTTCCTGACACAATCCCACTCCGTGTCCGAACCCTTTCCCAATCAGTCGGACATGCTCGCCATCGGGCAACACAGTGAAAAAGGTGGAACGCAGTTTAAAATCTTCACGGACTTTTCTGGCCGGAAGGTTATAGCTTGAATCTGCAAAGAATGCACTCTTGCCTTCAGGGGTGAAACACATCAGGTTGTCTTCTGTGACGAGAATGTTCTTTGCTGCGAAGTATCCCTTCCATTCCGAGAGAGGAATCATTTTCTCCCAATGGCTGTTAGGCATTTTTAAACAGAAGGTATCTCTTCTGCCTACGAGATATGAAACAGGTTTACTCCAGACATCTTCTGCATTAACGGTATGGCCGCCGCAATTGCTGTGGAATGCGGCTGTAATCAGTCTGATGTCAGAATCGACAATGACCACATCACGGGTATCATCCACAGCGCGATAAGTGAGTGGTTCAAACTGGGATTTGCCATGAAAAACCTGACAATGTGTTCCATCGCAAACTTCGAATCCTTCAGGCTGATGGCGCCTGAGATTATTGAGGGCATAGGTACGACTGATGACAGCCTGCACTTTGTAATACTCCAGCAATTTCCCCTTTCCCGATTCGGCTTCAATCACTCCTGCGACGTAATCTTCAGTATCCAGTTCCATCACCATGCGGACCTTGCCCGAAAATGATGTCAGGGTCAGGTTGCCCCGATAAATGCGTTGGTTGCTCTTTTTTGCCTCAGGCCTCAGGCGGTATTCAAATGAAGCATTTCCTGTTAGTTGAAACTCCGCCTGACGGAAAATGACTTTGCTGCCCGCTACCAGTTCGAGATTGTCTCCGGCGCGTCTGATCTGAAAAGTCTGAGAGCCTTTGGTTTCCCATACACTATCTCCGGCCCTTACTGTCCCGGTTCCTTTCAGAACAACTATATCCACTTTCTGGACATTTAGATCATGAAAAAGCCCGACCCGTATCACTTCATGGGCAGACACAGAATGCCAGCACAACAATTGAATTGTGAAACTGATAAGAAGCCATTTCATCCACACGAAATTAGATTCCCGGATGGGGAGCAAATCACACCCCGCAGATACTTTTCAACATGAGTTTTGCAGTTCTCTCAGAAGCGCCCTGACCGCCCAGTTGTTCGCGCAACTGCTCATAGCTCCTGAGCATGGTGGACCGGTAGTTCTGGTCGTTAAGCAGCTTGTTCATCTCGTCTGACATCTCATTGCAATTCAGGTGATGCTGAATCAGTTCTTTGACCACTTCACGGTCGGCTATAAGATTGACGAGTGAGATATACTTCACCTTGATGAGCTTTCTGGCTATGTAATACGATATAGCACTGCCCTTGTAACAAACAACCTGCGGGAGACCAAACAATGCAGCTTCGAGCGTTGCAGTTCCGGAGGTGACAAATCCGGCAGAAGCATGTTTCATCACGCCATAAGTATCTCCGGAAATAATCTTTACCTGATGTCTTCCTATCAGACTCTGGTAGAATGAAATGTCCTGAGAGGGAGCCGCAGTCAGTACAATCTGATAATCAGGAAAACGCTCAGCGGCTTCGAGCATCAGAGGCATCATGACCTGTATTTCCTGCTTGCGGCTACCGGGTATGAGAGCAAGAATGGGTTTGTCTGCAAGATGGTGTCTCGAAAGAAACGACTCGCGTGAATGGCTCTCAAACCCCGAGACTACATCGAGCAGGGGATGTCCGACAAAGTCCACATCGTATTCATGCTTCGCATAGAAAGATTTTTCAAAAGGAAGCACAACGTACATGCGTGTCACATACTTCCTGATGTCGTGCACCCGGTTTTCTTTCCATGCCCAGATTTGAGGAGAGATATAGTAGTGCACCGGAATCCCTTGTTCAAAGGCCCATTTGGCCATACGCAGGTTGAAGCCGGGATAATCTATCATCACAATCGCATCTGGTTTGAAAGATGTGATCATGTCTTTGCACAACCTGAAGTTCTTCATGATTGTGCGGATGTTCATGAGCACTTCAATGAAGCCCATGAAGGCCAGTTCGCGGTAATGTTTCAGAATGCGCACACCTTGCGCTGACATCAGATCACCACCCCAGCCAGCCAGTTCAAGTCCCGGCGACTGTTGCTTCAGTGCCCTGGCGAGATTGGAGCCATGCAGATCTCCGCTTGCCTCACCGCCGATGATAAAAATTCTCTTACCCGAATGACCATTGGACTCTCCCTGCATATCAATATAAATAGATGATCACAGGCACAGTCAGAACCAGCACGGCAAGAAGTCCTTTACATAAATTGAGGTAGTTCTTTCGAAGGAAAATGTAGAAGAGAAGTACATCACTCAATGCACAAACAGTGATAATCTTCGAGCGAAAGTGCCCCGCAAATCCGTTGAAAACGGAAACGTAAAATTCATCCAGACTTACATCGTATATCAGCGCCCAGATGGACGCATATAAAAAATAGGACAGTACGGCTGCACTCAATCCCATGACAAAGCCAATCCAGGCTTTATCGTACTTCTTTAAGCTTACAAACTCCATTGCTGCAATTGTGAAATGGCATGATATGCTGTCAGATCATAGTGAACGGGAACCACTGATACAAAATTGTTCTTCAATGCCCATTCATCTGTATCCTCTCCGTGATCAAAATTCTTGAACTCGCCCATCAGCCAGTAATAGTCTTGTCCACCCGGATCTTTGCGATGATCAAAAGTGTCTTCCCAATAAGCTTTAGCCTGCCGGCAAACGCGAATTCCCTTCAGCGATTCGGGCGGGCCTTTGGGTATGTTGACGTTGAGACAAATTCCTTCAGGTATACCATTGCGAATAGCATTTTCACAAACGTTCCGCACAACCTCTTTGGATGCAGTAAAATCTGCATCGGGAGAGCCATCGAGAAGTGAAAATCCGATAGAGGGAATTCCTTCAACGGCACCTTCAACAGCAGCAGACATGGTACCTGAATAGATCACATTGATCGATGAATTGGCTCCGTGATTGATGCCGGAAACAAGCAGGTCCGGTTTCCTGTGAAGTACCCGGTATATTCCCATTTTCACACAATCAACAGGTGTTCCTGTGCACGAAAAGGCCTGAACAGGTTCCGGAAATTTATAAGAACCGAACCTGAGAATGCCATTAATAGTGACCGCGTGTCCCATGCCGCTCTGAGGCTTGTCCGGAGCCACAACAATCACTTCGCCCA
>JBEAZL010000125.1:0-3261 GCA_041170085.1 Bacteroidota bacterium | reverse complement strand
TGGCATTGCCGATATCTATTCCGCTTTCGACAATGGCCGTGCTGACAAGGACATCATATGTGCCTTCAATGAATGCCTCCATGACCTCTTCGAGCTTGTCACCTTCCATCTGTCCATGGACAATGCCAATGCGCACATCGGGACAAAGCCTTTGAATCATTCCTGCGATTTCCTGCAGATTCTGTATCCGATTATTGACGAAAAAGACCTGACCGCCCCGTGATATTTCAAAGGATACGGCGTCCCGAATTACTTCTTCGTTAAATGTCGTAAGGGTGGTTTCAATGGGTACACGATTGGGAGGAGGTGTTTGAATGATGCTCATATCACGCGCGCCCATCAGCGAGAACTGCAGCGTGCGCGGAATTGGTGTTGCGGTCAATGTGAGTGTGTCCACATTTTCCCTCAGTGTCTTGAGTTTGTCCTTCACTGCAACACCGAATTTTTGTTCTTCATCGATGATGAGTAATCCGAGGTTCTTGAACTTCACTTTTTTTCCCACCAGGCCATGGGTTCCGATAATGATGTCTATTTCCCCTTTTTCAAGAGCCTTCAACGTTTCAGCCTGTTTTCCTGCAGATTTGAAACGATTGATATAGTCCACTTTGCAAGGAAAGTCTTTAAATCTCGCCGAGAAACTGCGGTAGTGTTGCATGCTGAGAATGGTGGTGGGCACCAGCACTGCAACCTGCTTGCTGTCTGCCACAGCTTTGAAAGCGGCTCTCATAGCAATTTCGGTTTTACCAAATCCGACATCACCACATACAAGCCTGTCCATCGGGTACTGTGCCTCCATATCTTCTTTCACCGCAACCGTAGCTTTGAGTTGGTCGGGAGTGTCCTCATACATGAAAGATGCTTCGAGCTCAGTCTGAAGGTAAGTGTCTGGTGAAAAGCTGAAACCTTTCATGGCCCTGCGTTTTGCATAGAGCTTCAGCAGATCAAAGGCGAGTTCTTTAACCTTGGCCTTGGTCTTTCGCTTAAGATTTTGCCAGGCGTTGCTTCCCAGTTTATCGACTGACGGAGCAGTTCCGTCTTTGCCAACATACTTGCTTATTCTATGCAATGAGTGAATGCTCACATACAGAATATCGCCGCCTTTGTAGGTAAGGCGGATGGCCTCCTGCTCCTTCCCATTGACATCGATTTTTTGCAGACCGGCAAATTGACCAACCCCGTGGTCGATGTGTACTACATAATCACCCGGTTGCAAAGCCATGAGCTCTTTGAGCGTGAGGGCTTCTTTGCCTTTTTTGAATCCTTCTTTTAGCCTGAATTTGTGGAACCTTTCGAAGATCTGATGATCCGTGTAGCAGAGAATCTTGTTCTCCTTATCGATGAACCCTTCACTGAGTTCAATCAGTAAAGGTTTCGCGTGAATTTCATGGTCTTTGTCTTCAAAGATCTGATAGAGTCTTTCAATCTGTTTGGCCTGCCCCGCTGCAAGTATATTGAGATAGCCATTCTTGTCGTTGTTGGCAAGATTGGTGCTCAGCATATCGAAGTTCTTGTTGAAGCTCGGCTGTGGCGTCATGTCAAAACGGAATGCTGCTGCTTCCGGAAATTTTCCGGTAATACCGAATTCAACTAATCTGCTGTAAAGGAGATCCTTTTGAAATGTTTTATCATCCAGATAGAGTTCCTCAGGAGGAGAGTGTCGCATGATACCGTCCAGCTTGCTGAACTTATCCATCGCTCTCTGAAATTCTGTACTCAGCACAGACATGCAGCCATCTACATCAGAAATCCAGATGGCCACATCTTCCGGCAGAAACTCTATAAGCGAAACTCTCTTTTCAAGGGTTTCAGACTTGCTCACGTCTGGAACCACTGTGGCTTTAATGGCTTTGTTAACCGAGAGTTGGGTTACAGGATCAAAAGTGCGGATGCTGTCTACCTCATCACCGAAAAACTCAATGCGATAGGGATGATCGTGAGAATATGAAAAGACATCGAGAATGCCACCGCGAACAGCGTATTGTCCGGGCTCGTAGACATAGTCCACTTTTTCAAAATGAAATTCGTGGAATATTTCGTCTATGAACTCGTGTGACAGTTGATTGCCCGGTTGGATTTCGAACGTGCTTCTTTTAAGGTCGCTGATGGTGATGACTTTCTCGAATAATGCCTCCGCGTGTGTAACGATGAGTGGCCGGCAGATGCCTTTTGATAATTCATTCAAGACTTCTGCCCGCATAGCCACATTCATATTATCCGTATCCTCTGTTTGATATGGAACGCGGGCTGTTCTTGGAAAGAAGAACGTTTTAGTTCTGACTTCACTTTGGTCTGATGGTGCCGGAATGTTATCGGCGTCCACCGGAATTCCGAGAATGTTCTGCAAATCGTTCAGAAAGTAGACAGACTGTTCTCTGTCTTTCAGGATAAAGAGTACAGGGCGACCCGTCAGCTTCGTATGAGCTGCAGCCATAATAGCTGACGATGAGCCTACCAATCCGCGGAGCGATGATTTGGATTTGTCCGGCCTGGAATTCTCTTCAATTTTCCGGCTGATTTCCAGGGATACGTATTTATCGAGAAGCTCTTGTATGGTCATAATCTAACATGTCTAAAACAGAATTGCCGGGAATGGTTTTTTCCCGGCTTTCGGATACAAATGTCGAAATAACCCCGGCAGCATTCCGAAATTAATTGGCACTGGTTGAAAAGCAAAAGACCCGCGAAAGCGGGCCTTTGTTCTCTTGTATATCCGGGATTATCTTATATCGCTCTGAATCGGATAAGCAATTCAGGACCGCCCTGCATGCCGGGTGCTTTTTTCAGGGATGAAAGTGTCATGTCATAGCTAAGTCCGATGGAAGTTCCTGCTGTTTCCCAGAACAGGCAAGGGATAATGGCATCTCCCATCCTGAGGTGGAGACCAACACCAATACCGCTGGACTTGATGTATCCTGTGTACTTGGATGACTCTCTGAGGGCATGCCTGAACAAGCAACCAAGCACAACCTCCCGGTTCTTGCCCTGCTGGGTGTAATATCCTGAAGGGTGAAGGCTGATATCGGTATTCTTGATTCCGATATCACCGGTAAAGTGCCCGGTGTATTTCATGTTAAGCCTTGAATCATTGTCCATGGCGGCGTTCACGCGGGGACGTGTGACATGATTCACCATGGCTCCGATCTTGATTGTCCTCGAATCTTTGGAGGTCATGGTCATATCATCCATGAAGTATGTCCATTGGATACCGGCACCGATATCACCGAACATGTGATTTTGGAATCGGAATGGTTCTCCGGCTAA
>JBEAZL010000124.1:0-3542 GCA_041170085.1 Bacteroidota bacterium | reverse complement strand
AATAGCTCGCATAGTTGCGAGCGGTGTTTGATCCGTCAGGATTTCCTCCTGTAAACAGCTCTCCGCGGGCGTCTGTGAAAATGCCGACAACTCCACCTGTCAACGTCAGGTCACGAATTTTTTCTGTTTCAAACTGCTTCTGATATTGATACTCGCCATAGTACACGTCGCTGAAATTTCCCTGGTCATTGTCGTTCTCGTTATCCAGCGATTGCCATCGTGTCCGCAAACTGTGCTTTGATCCGCCGGAAGTGAAATAGGTAATGAACGGATCAATGGTACCCAGCCATTGCAGTGTGCGTGTTGCTGAACCTTCGTAAGCGCTGAACAGACCATCACTTGTGTTATTCCACAGCAATGTCGCTAAACCATTACTTCGACGCCAGTTGGTATTGATACCGGCACTCAGCCCTTCAATATTTTTGAATCGGTAGCGCAGGTTCATATTCATCCGTCCGCTCACTGTTGCATCGTATCGGTCAGCATCAAACGGATCATATTTATCCTTGTAAGTTCCGATACTGTCGATGACTGGTCCGAGGGCACCATCATCGCTGTACAGATTTCCACCAAAAACCATGTCCCACTGTCCCTCTCTGCGGGAATGAAGGAACTGGATACCCGACCGCATGGGTGTGTAACTCCAGTATTTGGCTGAATCCGTCTGTGGTGCGGAATACAATCCATGGTATGCAATGATCCTGGTTAAAGGCGTATCGGCAGGAAAGCTGGTCCTGAAATTCACAACCCCGCTCAGGGCAGAGCTTCCATACAAAACACTGCTTGCGCCCTTGATGACTTCTACCTGAGATACATTTTCCACGGGCAGGAATCCCCAGCTTGGCTTACCTGCATCGCCGCTCAGCACAGGAAGGTCATCCATGAGCACAGCGACCCTGCTGCCTGCACCAAAGCTGTATCCGCTTCCTGCGCGGATCTGCGGCTCGTCATCGACAATACTCACACCGGGTGTCTGCTGAAGCATCTCGGATATCTGAACGGTATTGCGGTTTTGAATTAGCGGAGCCTGAATCACTTCCATACTCACAGTTACATCCCCAATGGACTGCTCAAATTTTCCTGCGCTCACAACCACGACATTGAATTCGTGTTTGTCTTCTTCCATATAGGCAACCAGCTGAAATGTCTGGTCTCCCGGGGACTGAATGTTGAAAGACTGAACCAGTTTTTTGTAGCCAGTTAACTGAAAGGTAAACTCCTGAAGTCCCGCAGGAACTCCTATCGAGAATTTGCCATCGGGATTTGTCGCGGCGTTCTTACCCGCGCACGAAACAACAACACCCGGCAGTGGCTCAAGTGTTGATTTGTCGTAGATCACTCCTTCAATGGCTACATTCTGCGCCAGAGCAAATGAGGTTGCTATACAAAAAATGAGTGAAACAAGCACTCGTTTACCAAATTCCATAGATACAAGGATAATAATAATCTGTCATCTGAACTTTTGCAGAACCAGATGATGAATGAAAAGATTTGTCAGATCGCGTTGTCTATGCTTCCACGGATAGGTCCGGTAAGGGCTCGCCTGCTCCTGCAGCACTATGGAAGTGCGTCTGCTATTTTTCATGCCGACAGGGATGAGTTGTTATCCATACCCGACATAGGTCCTGTGCTTGCGGGCGTAGTGGCAGGTGGCGCGGATCTGGAGAGGGCGGAACGGGAGGCGGAATTTGCGGTTGAGCAGGGCATACGAATGCTCTTTTGTACCGACGACGATTATCCATCGCGACTTCGCGATTGTCCCGACGCGCCGGTCATGCTGTTCATGACGGGCAATGCCGACCTGAATGCAAAACACGCCATAAGTATTGTCGGCACCAGAAAAGCTACCTCATACGGAAGGCGAGTGTGCCGGGAGTTGCTCGATGGCTTAAGGGACTTCAGGCCGCTGGTGATCAGTGGCCTGGCTTATGGAATTGATATTGAAGCGCACAAGGCTTCCATTGATCTGGGCTTTCCGACAATAGCCTGTCTTGCCCATGGACTCGACAGGATTTACCCTCCGGATCATGCGCTGGTGGCAAACAAGATGATGAGAAACGGTGGTCTCATCACAGAGTTTCTGCCAAACACGCGACCAGACAGGGAGTTGTTTCCCATGAGGAACCGCATCGTCGCAGGTCTGGGCGATTGCACGGTTGTAGTGGAATCAGATGTTTCCGGCGGAAGCATGCTCACCGCCCATATTGCTGCATCATACAACCGCGATGTATTTGCCATTCCGGGACGGGTTCACGACAAGTTCAGTGCGGGATGTCATAAACTCATCGCTGCCAATGCTGCTGCCATGTTGGTTTCTTCACAGTCGCTGATAGAAGCCATGGGTTGGGGCAAGAAAGAAGAGGTCAAAAAGCAACTGGCATTGCCACTGGACCTGTCTGAGAATGAGCTGAAGGTCGTGGAGACTTTACGTTCAAGTGAACGCATGTATATCGATGACCTGACCATTTGTACAGGTATCGCAGCGAGCGTTCTCGCAGGCATCCTGCTTGAGCTTGAATTTCGAAACGTGGTGACAAGCCTGCCGGGGAAGTATTACCAGCTGAGCTGAGGTATAAAGAGTTGTGTGACAGTAGTCATATATCAATAGCCATTCTTTGGCGAGATTTGCTGCCAATCCCGTCACCACATGAGACTGACAATCGTTTTTCTGTTTTTCTCCGGGCTCTTGCACGCGCAGGATCCCTTCAGTGTTTATCTCGAGCCTATGGATATTGCCGGTGTTCCGGGTGTTCAATCGTATGCGTATGGAGTAGATGGAAATAAGTGGCTGGTTTTTGGCGGCAGGATTGATGGCCTTCACCGTCGTCAGCCTTTCGCAGCATTCGATGAGGATGGCAAGAATTTTTCAATCATGGTTATTGATCCGGTCACTCCCGGAGTTTCAATTACTCCCCTTGATGGCCTGGCCGCAAACATCGTTGAACAGATGTCGTCCACCAACATGCAATACTGGCAGGAGGGTAATATGCTCTATGCATCGGGTGGTTATGGCTGGAGTCCGTCTAACGATGAATTTGTAACCTATCCTTTTCTGCTGGCCATTGATGTTCCTTGTGCCATCGAAGCAGTAGAGCAGGGATTAACACCTGTGGATTGCATAAGACAATTTGAATATGAGGAGCTGGCTGTAACAGGCGGACAGTTGCGCAAGATCGGAGATGTCTATCACTTGCTCGGCGGCCAGAGATTTACCGGAGCATATAACCCTATGGGTCCTGATATGGGCCCCGGGTTTGTTCAGGACTACACCAATCAGATAAGAAGATTTACCCTGGAAGATGATGGTGTTAACGTCACATTGAATTTTCTCGAACCATTTACGGATGCAGATTATCTGCACAGACGCGACTACAATGTCGTGTCGCAGATTATGCCCGACGGCGCAGAAGGCCTGACAGCCTTTTCAGGAGTGTTTCAGTATGACAATGATATACCCTGGCTGCACTGTGTGAATGTGCGTGAAGGGGAATACGAAATAGACCTCAGTTTCTCGCAGTATTACAATCACTATCACTGTGCAA
>JBEAZL010000123.1:0-3063 GCA_041170085.1 Bacteroidota bacterium | reverse complement strand
ATTGAATGATGCAATTCCTTCTGTGCTGTATCCGGCATATATGTCATTTCCATTCCTTAGAAGCGACCAGTGTCGGTCGCTGATGAGCCCGGTTGCAACATTGAAACTCTGAAATAACTGAGGCCTGATCAGATTGAGACCGGCGTCGTAAGTACCCACCCAAATATTGCCTTCACGGTCATTGACCAGGTTAGTAATTCGGTTGCTGCTGAGGCCCTGGTCAGTGGTGATATGCTCCGAAACTTTCCAGTCAAATCCATCCGAACTGGCAATTCTGAATATTCCGTTTCCATTTGAAGCACACATAACAGAACCATCAGATAGGGACAATAAATCAAGAAATCCCGTGCCTTCAATGATCATTTTCGCTTCATCCGTACCATCGGATATAAAGCATAACCCTTGTCTGGTGGCTGCGAGTAGACCATGACTGGTATAAGAAAGAGCGAATACAGTGCTGTCAGGAAGACCCTCGACTGACTGAGAATTTCTTACGACTCCTCGTTTAAAGTATCCTGTGCACAACTCGCCATTGTTGGTCTGAGTCATGCAGGTTACCGCAGGATCCTTGAGTCCTCCTGACACCGATAGCTGAACATACTGGTTATTTCTGATGCCAATTAATCCATCGCCATTGGTGCATGCCCAAACGATTCCCTGCCTGTCTTCATAGAATGAAAATACTTTGAAACTGCAACCTCCCTGAGGTCCGAAGTAATCGAATTGAATCCCATTATACCTGACTATTCCACCCGCTCTGGACCCGAACCAGATATTACCCTGGCTGTCCTCCAGAATGTCTTCTATCGGATTTGCAAACAGCGGTGCGAGATGATAGTAATGTATCCGATGTCCGTCGTAACGGGCTATTTCTCCGTTATATCCACCTATCCATATATCATGTCGACTGTCCATACAGAGCGACATAACCTGATTGATGTCGAGATTCTCCTGTCTGCCAAGGATGGAGATGTTCTGTCGCATACCCGGCATATAACGGAGGGGAAGGGCATCACGTGACTCTGTATTTGCCACACTGTCCGGTCTGAATACTGTGCTTTCGAGGTTGGTGGAGAACTGAATAGTGCTCAGGTTCTGTGAACAGAACTCAGGTGCACGAAAGATGCACAGCACGAGAATCAGTGTAAAATGACGCAGCACAGTCAGGACAGAATGCCGCCAAGATATACAAGTAAATGGAATCCGGTTAATTGAGTTGAAAAGTCGAAAGCCCCCAGAACTACTTGAAGGCTTCAACATGAAGGACCTGAACCGGAATATCGCCCTGCTCGATCATCTGACAGACATTTTCAATCCAGATGTCCTGCCGGTCTGAGTATGGATCATATTCGGTTTTCAGGTTATGTCCGAACAACCGGGCCAGTCCCTGCCACATAAAGGCAGAGAAATTTCCTTTCAGTTCCTGAACCAATTCGTAACTGTTCTGACCCGTCTCGCGATCAATGAGTTTAATAAGGATTAAACCTTCTTTCACCGTGAGCTTTTTAAGTTCCTTTTCGAACCGGGCTTTCATGGCTTCTTCCGCTTCATCCAACAGGGCCTTTCTTTCACGTTCAGTGGTAATGGATTTCAGTTTCTCGTCGTACTGTGCCATGATATCCCCGGCGAGATGCGCATAGGGATATACCTTCTGCACCCGCTCCATGGTCTTGTCATAAGATTTCTTCTGAATTCTGTTGGGAGCTTTGGCCTCGATCAAAACAGTTCTGAAGGTTGCCTTGGCCAGCGTGTCGCCACCCTGTTCATACCATACAGAGTTAAACCATTCTGTCTGATAATAATTGATGATGGTATAAGCGGGTTCCTGCGACTGAGCAATTACCCTTAGTTCAGACAGGGCAAAAAGACAGAGTAACAAAACTTGAACTCGCATTGCAACGGTTTTCATTGTCCCCCCCATTTGTTCAGTAAAGATGAACGAAAAAACGATGTGAAAGTTGCCGGGGCTGTTAAGATTTCAGAATGAAAAAAATGATGTCGTACAATATTCATTGGCCATCTCCATTATTCTGGGCAGGAAGAATAAACCAACCTTTCGAAACCAGGCGACATGAAGACAAAACCAATTGTTCTTGTTGCTACTGCTGCTACTGTAATTATTTGCTGGATTTCACTGGGTAAGAATGAAACCGATTCTACCCTGAGTACTGATGGCTCAGTACCTCTCGCGTTACCCGTTGAAATGGCTGCTCCCCCTGGCGATGCAATCTCCGGACTATCGACAACGATATCCGAATCATTCGACTATTATTCGTTGTCTGATGTTCTCGGGGGAATGGATGCCAGATCACAATCTTTCACCATTGATCCGCACAAGGATTGCACAGTTCAGGCTGCAGGCGGCGCAATAGTGGTGATACCCGCTTATTCTCTGGTAGATGAGAGTGGTAAGGTCCCCAAAGGGGATGTAACCATCACGCTCTCAGAGTACGATGATGTCAGAGAAATTCTGGCTGCAAAACTTCAGACCAAGAGCGAGGGAAGAATGCTTGAAACGGCTGGCATGCTGCATATAATGGCCAGTGATGGAGATGGTGAGCTCAGGATAAAGGAAGGTGCCTCATACGAAATCCGAATGCCACGGAGGGATACTGACACCGACTATATCCTGTTTGAAGGCAACCGGGATGAGTATGATTATATGGACTGGGAGGTAAGCGAAGGGTATGAAAGTTATGAATATGAAGATCCTGATACGGGTGAAAATATTAGCGTCATGACTTCCAGATCACCGGAGCTTGAATGGGAGGGAGACGACCCCGGGAATGAACTTGATCTGAATTGTTTTATCCAGGTACAGTCGAGTTTCAAGCGCGATCTGTATTATATCACCAAAATGGACCACTATAAGTGGAAGTTTCAGGAAGGCGGGATGGATCTGAATACATACTTCGTCAGCAATTTCAATCCTGATCCGGAGATGCTCAGCGATTTCTGCTCGAACAAACTGGTATGTGAGATTCAGCTTACCCTCAGGCCGGATGGCACAATCCGCCATTCATACGTTACGAAGACGAGCAAACCTGAATACGACAGGGTATT
>JBEAZL010000122.1:0-10741 GCA_041170085.1 Bacteroidota bacterium | reverse complement strand
GTCGATGTGGTGTTGGCACCGGTAGTAACTGCGCTTCTGTTCTGCGCTGTTGTATTCGGTACAGAAGTATTTGTATCAGATGATGAAGCCTGACCGGAAGTAGCTGATACAACAGTGCTGGTACCAGAAGACGTTACACGCTTCGAGTCAACAGCAACTCCACCGGAAGTAACCGGAGCAACAGTCGTCCTGGTATTTCCTGAGGTATTGGCAGCAACAGCATTAGTATTAACTTCTGCTGATCTGGTTGTGGCAGTTGTTGCACCAGCAGGTTGTTCAGCTGATGATGTGTTGGCTGATGCAGCCGCTGCAGAGTTGGTCGCATCAACTGATGTATTCTGAGCCAATGCTGTTTCAGCCGGCTTGTCGAAAATTTCAAGTTTTCCGTAGCGCAGAGCAGCAAGTTGCTGATCATCATACTGAAGCATCATGTCAAGATTCTCATGAATGCTCTTTACCTGCTTGAGAAGGTTCATGGCATATACCTCTTTGGCAAATGCCCTGCGGAAATAGTCGTTCTTTTCAATATCATCAACTACCGGATAAGCGCGCTTGCGGAGGATAGCTGCATCTTCCATTTCATCCTTAGCCTTGTTGAAGAGCGACTTCACTTCATCCTTAAGCATTACGCGGCTGTCGATCCTGGCCTTATTCTCGGCATTGAGTTTCTTCACTTCTTCAAGAAGAACATCAAACTCAGCATTGGTCATGCGCTTGATTGACTCAGCGTTTCCGATCTCGAGCAGGGCCTTTTTCAGGTACAGCTTCTCAGCGTCACGGTCGAGTTTACGCTGCTTGAGCGGGTTCTTCTCATTCTCAATTTCGGCTTCAATCAGGAAGATGTTATCCGAAACTTCTACTATCTTATCGCGGTTGCGGATCTCTGTTGAATCAGTTGCATACTTGTATGACAGCTCGTCCAGAATACCTGTTTCATAGGCGTAAATAGACTCCTCTTCCTTCACAGGCTTGAAGATCTGAATCATTGCTTCAGAGTCCTTCTCGGCCTGGCTCTTTGATTCTTCATCATCTCCCTTAATAGAAGGAACATCAAAATTCCATGCTGCCTCTGACTTGTTCACAGCTGTTTCTGTCGATGTAACCGGATTCGTATTTACAGTTGCAGCAGAAGTAACAGATGGTCCTGAAGCTGCCAGAGTGAGGTCAAGATCCTTCTGGTATCCGGCAACTCTGGTATCAGCCTGCTGCTTTTCACCTGAAACTGATGCAATAGCCTGTTCAAGTTTCTGTCTTTGATCAGGATCATTTTCTGAGTTCAGACGTGAACGCAGTGCCTTTTCCTCGGCCTGAAGACCCTCGCTGTAATCGCGGGTGAGTTCTATCTGGGCATTGAGTTTATCGGCATATACCAGATCACTTTCAATAATGTCCTTATTCTCTGATTCAAATGCAGTTCTAAGGTTTGTCGCGCTGTCGAGATCCTTGCTAAGACCTTCGATAGCCAGGGCATACTGGGCATCCTTCATCGCGAATTCAGACGCCTTTGAAGAATCAGTGTTGGCCATGGCCTTCTCAGCATTTTCTCTGCGGAGTTCCTTGACACCGTTCAGGGTGTTCAGTTTCACCTCGCGTGATTTGATATTGCGTTGAACATCATTTTCAGCTGCGTTACCAGATGCATTTACCATTTCCTGATAACCAGGAGTAGCTTCAGCATAAACGGCATTCACATCAAACCCGCTCACTGCAGGCTGAGGCGAAACCTGTCCGGCCAATTCAGCCTTCAGTTCAGTGCGGTAGTTGCGCAGGGCAGTAAGCTCAGCTTTCTCGCTATCTGTCAGGCGCGATTCGCCCTTGCTCTCAAAAGATGCAATGGCATTGTTGGTTCCGTCAATTTCATTGCTGAGAACCATCCTTCTGCCCGCTACCATGGCGTAATCATTACCGGAATACTGCGACAGACGAGCGTCCCTGGCTTCCCTCATCCTTCCGATATTATTCATATCAGAGGACTGGGCAGGCTGACTCGAGGCCAGCGGCTGCTCTTCCTTCATATCACCCAACAGGGCAAGCATCTGCGGATCGGTAATTTCAAGAGCATCAAGTCTTGAATCCATTTCACGAAGCTTGGCCCTTACGGTGTTCTTTTCACTTTCAGAAACAGATGCTGTCTGGTTCATATCGAGCTGGTGTGAGCCATCGAGAAGCGAAGCATAAAAGCTTGCCTGACCTCTCATATCGGCGGATTCCTTTCCCAGCCTCTCAGCGCGAATGGTTTCATTCAGAATTTCCTTGCGCTTTGCATCCAGCTTACCCTTTAGGGTAGCGAATTCCATTTCAGCTGATTCCTTGTCTGCTTTCTTCTTGGCAGAATTCATGCGTTCCTCTGCAATACGGATATCTGTATTCAGCGATTTTTCATCGGTACGCAGACGCTCAAGTCTTTCCAGACTGGCCTTTTCCTCTCCTTCCTTTGCACGCACTTTGGCGTTCATCTCATCAAGTGTAGGGTTAGCCTGACCTCCTCTGAGGGCGGTCTGACGATCCTTCTCAAGTTTCAACTCGGCCAGGGCAGTATTGAAATCATTCGATTTATCGGCTGCAGACAGAGCATTCATTCTGGTGCGCAGATCCTCTTTCCTCTGGTTTTCACTTCCCCGGAAATTCGTCATGGCTTCCGCAGAGGCTATTGCACTGGCTGCTTCACGACGAAGGTTTTCAGCTTCAAGAGAAAGTCTATGCGACTCGCGCATAGATTCAAGATATGCCTCTCCCTTTGAAGGGTCTGTATTCTTGCGCAATGACTCCGCACGTGCCAGGAGGGTCTCGGCTTCCTGATATTTCTTCATGGCATGATTCAGTGCTGCTGCCGACTTCTGATCAGCAGTTGACACGAACTCATCCATTTTACGGATATCAGCATCCATCATAGACACCACCGCAGGCACTGTAAGACCTTCCTGGAAGCCTGCAGCGAGCACTGCATTATCCATGGTTTTCTCCACAGCAATTTCTGGTTCTGAAGATTCAGCGGTAACAGCCGCCTGCACCATTTCATCCGTGGCATTTACATCGAGACGGGCTTTCTTGCGAAGCATATCAGCCGCAAGTGCAGCGATATCTTCGTTCAGAACTTCTTCGAAATAGTTA
Source organism: Bacteroidota bacterium (assembly GCA_041170085.1). Classification (GTDB taxonomy): domain Bacteria; phylum Bacteroidota; class Bacteroidia; order Flavobacteriales_D; family Sanyastnellaceae; genus JAWXBG01. The sequence continues at coordinate 7,630 of JBEAZL010000122.1, read as the reverse complement.
TTTACAATCAGTTTCTCTACTCCATTCTCTTTCACCAGACGAATTTCCTGGCGCACTGCCACAGGCTTATCAAATGAAGGAACATTCATTAGTGTGTTGTGTACAATAGGGCTGTTGGTAGTTGCTACTTCCAGTTTGTACTGTCCGCCCTTTGGGGCATATACAACATATTTACCGGTATATGGGTCTGAAGTATACTCGCTTACAGCTGCACCGCCCATAATACCTTTCATGGTGAGTCCGGCAGTCTTTTGATCAGGATTGATTTCGTTGATGAATTCGCCTTTGATATAGATAATGTTCAGCGGAATACCCTGCACCATTACATTATATACGTGCAGGTGTCCCTGATCGCTGGTGCGGGCACTTGCGAAGTATGCCTTTTCATTTTTGCTGTCTACGCAATAGAAAATATCATCGTCAGGTGTATTTACTGCGAAGTCAAGATTCACGGCAGGACCAAAATTTCCGGAGGCATCCATATCGCACTTGAAGATGTCATATCCGCCCATGCTGTTGTGGCCCTTGGATGAGAAGTACAATGTCTTGCCATCGCTGTGCATGAAACAGAAATCTTCATCGTACCTGGTGTTCACACCACCCGATACTTTCTCAGGTGCAGAGAACTTACCATCAGGAAGAATCTGCGCCTTATATATGTCTTTGCCGGTAGAGCCATCCTTCCCGTAACTTGAGAAATAAATGGTAGTACCATTTCCGGGGTAATACATTACTCCGGGTTCCTTGCTCTTCTCGTCAAGCTTTGATTTCAGTTCATCCGGAACCGACAGAATTCGTCCGCCTATCTCTTCAAGATTGAAATAGCGGAAGAAATTTTCGCGATCAGCTTCGGTCTTATTGAGAACCACGACATCCTTAATATTAGAAAGGAGTCCTGAACCATATACACAGGTTTCAATATCTCGCCTTGCATTGGTCTTATCAGCCACTTTTGGATCGGCCTTCGACAAAAAGTCCTCGTACGCCTTGATGGCGGGCTTGAACTCATAATTGAGGTGATAGGCCTTACCCAGATAATACCAGGCCATCGGATCCTGCACACCTTTATTGGTAGCGCTGGTCAGATAGCGTATGGCTTTTGTTTTGTCCGGGTCACTGTAAATGGCACAGGCACCGAACTTGTAATTGTACTCTGCATGCTGAGGATACAGCGACACAAGTTGCGAGTACATGGGATAAGCCTTCAGGTATTGACCTGATTGAAATAGCTCATTTGCATTCTTAATGAGCTGCTCTTCCGAGGCTCCGCCTTTCTGAGCGGACGTCGGAACAACCATCATGGCCAATAGGGCGATAACCACTGTTGTTTTTTTCATGACAATAGAGAATCTGGTGAGAGAATTACCGTGGCGAACAGTTATAATTTGTTTTCTTAACAATGAATTGGATGATTTAATCCTTCATCACATACTCCTCAACAGTGCTTTTAACGGCTCTCTAGTATCAGGGTTACAATTTTGCTCAGTTTTTTCAAATACGTGTATCCATTTTCCCGAATTATCACGAACCTCTGGTTGAACGATCGGTCATTGGTACCTTTCGGATAGGCTATGGTTCATTTTTTTTTTGATTTCATGAGGCAGGAAAATTCCAAGAAATACTCTGGTGATTATCATTGCCGACATGGAAAATACAAAGCCGGGCTTATTGACCCTATGCATATCTCTCGCCACTGGCATTGCTCTCGGCGCGCTCGGAGCACATGGATTAAATCCATTAATGGATGATAATCAGCAGGATATCTGGGAAAAAGCTGTGTTCTACCAGCTGATTAATACTGTTGCACTTATTGCCCTGAATGGCAGGTTCAACACAACCCAAAACAAACTACCCCGAATAGGCAGGTATTTGATTTTCAATGGATTAATACTGTTCAGTGGAACCCTCTACCTTCTTGCCACCAGACATCTTGTGCCCTGGCCGGCCATTAAACTTATAGGAGTACTAACACCTGTCGGAGGCGTGCTTATGATTACGGGTTGGGTAATGACGGGAATCGGCCTGAAAGGCTCTTCCTCTAACCATTAAATCCCAGGCGCGACTCAAGCTCTTCGGGCAAACCGGGCAGAAGTCTGCGGGGAACCATGAAGGAGGTTAGTTCAGCTATTTCACCGAAAACATAGTGTTTAATCGCTGCCTCTCTGAGGTATCCCTTGCCGCTGCTCCCCCCTGTGCCCATTCTCATTCCAACCATCCTGTGTACCATATTCATATGGCGCCATCTCCAGTTGGCAAGTAATTCATCGATTTCCAGCAAATGATTCAAAAGCCTGTAAGGGTTTTGAAGCATTGGCAGGTCGCGGTAAAGGGTAATAAAGAGAGCTGCCCTGCGGGCTGATTGGGTAAAAACCCGGCCCTCAAGCACTCCGCCGTCTGTGAAGAGTTGCTCATAAACCTTGCGGTTTTCACGCTCACCTTCCTGAAGGGTCGAACCGTAAACATCACCATATGCCGCCCAGAAATCTTTGCCTTCCACGCTTATATGATCATCAAAAGGCATGCGATCAAGCCATGCGGATACCAACTCGAGAATCGTTTGATGAGCATTCAGCCCTTCGATGCGCGTTTTATCATCAGGGGTCAGCTGGCTGGTATAATATTCCCGGCCATGCCTCTGCTCCATTCGCAGCCCCAGTGCTGCCTCAAGCTCCTTGAACTGCATACTCTGAAATCCCGAGGCTGGTCTGAGCATATCCCTGAACTCAAGGAAGTCAAGAGGGGTCATCGTTTCCAGAATATCGATCTGATGAACAAGGACTTTCAATATCTCAACAACCCTCGTCAGGCGACGGTTGATGGTAGCCAATTCGGGAGAGTTATCATTAATCTCCGGTTGAGAGAGTATGCCATGTACCGAACGAACCTCGAAGAGTACTTGCTTGAACCACAATTCATAGGCCTGATGTATCACGATGAATAGCATTTCATCGTGTGCATGTTGGTTCCTCTTGTCACTCTCAAGTTCCTGTGCATTCAGGATCTTGTCCAATTGAAGATAGCTGCTGTAATACATGCCACAAGTTTAGTTCACAACGACGAATGGGACAGAACCAGATATACTCACAAATGTGTTACAGCACTCTTGAACGAATATAATCTGATGATTTACAGAAAATTAATTCAACCTTATCAAAATCTAAAGTAGCGGGACTGTGGCTTTCTGAAGAAAAATTTTCGGGTTTGAAAAACCTTATTCGTGCATAGTGGTTTCGTATTTTTGAGCAAACCTATTCCTGGAACCTTATGAAATACACCCTTCATGCACTCTCAATTGCATTGCTTTTGATGGTTGCCCCGGCTGCATCAGCCTCCGTTCTGGTCATCAACAATGCATCGCCTTCACCCGGGCAATTCAGTTCTGCCCAATCAGCGGTTAATGTGGCCAGTATTGGCGACACGTTGCTTTTTGCCGGAACAGATGTAACCTATGGTGCCCTTCAGATCAATAAGCAGCTTACGCTTATCGGACCCGGAGTAGACATTTCGGGACCAGGTCCTATCAGGGTGGCGCAGCTGGGGGTTGTAAGTCTCACGGCAACAACTGCAAACGGATGCAAATTCAGTGGCCTCCGGATATTCCAGATCATTTCCACCGATACCAACATGAGTGTTTTCAGCAATATCACAGTGACAAGATGCTGGATTGACGATTGCCTGTATCTCTCGAATGATGACTGGACAGGCTGCTTTGTTGAAGGAAACATCTTCACCAGCGCTGGTCCGAACGTAACAGGTAATAACAATACCGCCAATCTGGTAAGCAGCACACTGCGCAACAATATCTTCAGCGGGATCCTGAATTACATCAATGCCAATGATGTGCGTCAGAACGTATTCACGGGAACAGCCAATGGTAATGTGCTCATTATTAACCAAGGCGCTGGAAATACATTCCACAACAATATCGTATCGGGAAGGAACTGCACTTCAGTTGATATCACATCGAACATTACAGGCAACGTCAGCTACCTGTGCCTGAGTCCGAACTTTTTCGGAACGGGAAATTTTGCATCTACTAATCCGGAATACGTTTCCTACAATATGGGACCCTTTGAATGGTCTGATGACTTTAACCTGCAACCAACTTCTCCTGTTCTTGGAGCAGGTGCAGATGGATTCGACCCGGGAATATTCGGAGGTGAAGGCATATTCAGGAAGGATCTTGAGCCTGATTTCCCTATCGTTCGCTCATTTCAGATAACCGGTCCGAATGCAGTTCCTGCCGGCAGCACCATTACTATCAACGTGAATAGTGTGATCCACGAATGAGTAATCCTATGAAGCGCCTGCATATTTTCATATTCGCTCTGTTTCTCGCTGTTCAGGGCACCAGTGTTTTCGGCCAGGAAGTATCCGGGTTTGAATACTTCTGGGATCTTGACCCCGGAATTGGTCTTGCCACATTTGTCGCGACTGAAACGGCTAATGACACACTGGAACAAACCGCCGACATCCCGACAGAAGGGCTGAGCTCAGGGCGACACATGCTCTATGTGCGCGCCAGATCTTCCGAAGGTGTATATGGCCCTACCCGTAAAAGGGAAGTATTCATATCAAGTGTTCTGGCCAACGCTGAATACTTCTGGGACAACGACCCGGGGGTTGGAAACGCTACACCAATAAGCATCAATACCGAAGGTCAGCTTCTTGATGGGTGCGGTCAGATAAGCACAGCCGGACTAAGCATCGGATTACATACTCTTTACATCAGATCACTCAGCGCCGATGGGCGTTGGGGAAATACAAGGTCTGCTCAGCTGGAAATCACTGCCGGAGATGTGCCATGGGGTTGTCCCGGAGACTTCAGCATGGACGGGCAGATTACCACTTCCGACCTCCTTGCTCTCCTCGGAGAATTCGGAACCGGAGGTCCATGCTCTGTGGATCTTACCGACGATGATCAGGTGAATATTTCAGACATGCTTATTTTCCTTAGTGTTTTCGGCACAAACTGCCCGACCCAATAAGCAGAGAATAGCTTCTTTTGTGAACATTTATTTCTCAGTCCTGAACTGAACAATACTGAATTTTGCATTCATATGGAGCAGGACGAGATCATAGAGGTTTTGGGGGCGCGGGAACACAACCTTCGCAACATTGACGTTCAGATACCAAGAAATCAGCTGGTAGTTGTTACAGGATTGAGTGGCAGCGGTAAGTCTTCACTTGCGTTCGACACTATTTATGCTGAAGGCCAGAGGCGTTACATCGAAACTTTCGGTGCCTATGCCAGGCAATTTCTTGGAGGTTTGGAGCGTCCGGACGTTGACAAGATCAACGGACTTTCTCCTGTTATTTCCATCGAACAAAAGACTGTTTCCCGGAACCCCAGATCCACAGTGGGAACGGTGACTGAGATATACGACTTTCTTCGTCTTCTCTTCGCCCGCACTGCTGACGCATACAGCTATGTGACCGGTGAGCAAATGGTCAGATATTCGGATGATCAGGTCATTGATCTGATTCGCGGGCAATATGAAGGACGGAAAATTCTGCTTCTGGCGCCGCTGGTAAAAGGACGCAAAGGCCATTATCGCGAGCTTTTCGAACAATTGCAGAAACAGGGATATGTCCGCGTCCGGGTGGATGGTCAGGTGGTAGAAATGACCCGCGGGATGAAACTTGATCGCTACAAGATTCACGACATTGAGCTCGTAGTGGATCGTCTGGCCCTTCAATCAGGAGCAAAGGACAATGAAGGTTTGAACAGACTGCGCCAGTCAGTGCAAACCTGCATGAGAATCGGAAAGGGAAGTTTAATGGTCCTTCAGGCTGATTCTGATGATATATCAACGAAAAAGAAGAAAAAGGAAACCAGTGAGGTAAGGCATTTTTCCAGGCATCTGATGTGCCCCACATCGGGCATTTCATACCCGGAGCCTGAGCCTAATCTGTTTTCGTTCAATTCGCCATACGGTGCCTGCACACACTGCAACGGACTGGGAGATGTGGCGGAGGTCGATATAGATAAGATCATCCCTGACTTCTCACTGAATGTCAAGCAGGGTGGAATTGCAGCTTTAGGTGAATTCAAAAGCAACTGGACCTTTACCCTTGTCGAGGCAGTTTTAAAGTCGGTAGGTGCTGACCTCAAGACACCTCTGAAAGATCTTGATGATGAGGTCATCAGCACACTGTTGTACGGTTCCGAAGAAGTATACTCAGTGACTACTTCAGGAGGGCACACTTACCAGGTGCGGTTTGAAGGGGTAATTGCACAGATTGAGAAACTTGCGGATGAAGATGCCACACCAGGACTGAAACGCTGGGCTGAAAGCTTTATGAATAAGAAACCCTGCCCGGTCTGCGAAGGAAGCAGGCTGCGAAAGGAGGCTCTCTGGTTCAGAATTGCAGATAAAAATCTCCCGGATCTTGCCAGGATGGATCTGAAGGAGTTGTCTGAGTGGATGAATGGCGTTGAAAAGCGCATGACCGCCAGACAGAAGACCATTGGCGCTGAAGTCCTGAAAGAAATCAAAAATCGACTTGGCTTCATGATCGATGTCGGCCTGGAGTACCTGACCCTTCACCGGGGAACCAGGACCCTGAGTGGTGGTGAGGCTCAACGCATCCGTCTTGCCACACAAATCGGCTCAAAACTGACCGGTGTTCTGTATATCCTTGATGAACCGAGCATAGGACTTCATCAACGCGATAATCACAAGCTCATTCAATCGCTCAAAAGCCTTCGCGATGGTGGAAACAGCGTTCTCGTGGTTGAACACGACAAGGACATGATGCTTGAGAGCGACTATCTCATCGATATCGGCCCCGGCGCTGGAGTCCACGGAGGAAAAATTATCGCGGCAGATAAGCCGGCTCAATTTCTGAAAGGCAATAGCATAACGGCAAGGTACCTTTCCGGTGACCTGAAGATTGAATTGCCCCGCGAAAGACGCAAAGGGCTGGGTAAATACCTGGTGCTGGAAGGCGCAAGAGGCCATAATCTGAAGAACATCACGCTGAATTTACCCCTGGGGAAATTCATTTGCATCACCGGGGTGAGTGGCAGCGGCAAATCTTCATTGATCGATCAGACACTTTACCCTATTCTGAACGAAGCACTCTATAACGGAGTCCGGAAGCCCCTTCCCTACAAGAAAATCAAGGGTCTTCAGCACATTGACAAAGTCATTGAAATAGATCAGAGCCCGATAGGACGCACACCAAGGAGCAACCCGAGTACGTACACAGGTATATTCAGCGATATCCGTGCACTGTATTCCAATCTTCCTGAAGCGAAGGTCAGGGGCTACAAACCCGGCAGATTCAGTTTCAATGTTGCCGGCGGAAGATGCGAAGAATGCAAGGGCGCTGGTGTCCGAACGATCGAAATGAACTTTCTGCCAGACGTATTCGTAGAATGTGAAACTTGCAAAGGCAAACGATATAACCGCGAAACCCTTGAGGTACGCTATAAAGGAAAGAGTATTGCCGATGTGCTGGACATGACCGTGGATCAGGCCATTGAATTCTTTGAAAATCACAGGAGTGTTCTTCATATTCTGCAGACATTACAGGACGTCGGTTTGGGCTATATCACCCTCGGTCAGCACAGTACCACTCTTAGCGGTGGAGAGGCACAGCGGGTAAAACTTGCAACTGAACT
>JBEAZL010000121.1:0-2839 GCA_041170085.1 Bacteroidota bacterium | reverse complement strand
AAGATTATCGAAAAAGCCTACGACAGGTCCAAGGATATTCTCACTCAAAATCGGGAAAAGCTTGATGCTCTGGCATCAAAACTTCTCGAACGTGAGGTGATTTTTAAAGATGATCTCGAGGATATACTTGGAAAACGCCCCTACGGTCAGGATGCATCTCGCCCGCAGAGTGGTGAAAATCAAGAATAAGAGGTAAGAATTACCACAAACAGGGCCCATGAAAATTGGGCCTTTTTTGTGAGTAAATGCGTTGGTGAATTCAAACAGGATTCGCTGCAACATAGTTATGCTACCCTAAGTTTGTCGGGCGAAATGGCAAGATTCAACACATTAGCAGTCAGAAGCGTCTCGGGCATATTGTTCGCGATTGTCATTGTAGCCTCGCTGATGGCAGGCTCTATGGCATCGGCTGCCGTCTTCTTTGTCATCACGGCCATCGGACTGGTTGAATACTACAGGATGATGGGAAAACAGCCTGGTCTCAAACCGAGATACACAGCAGGCTACCTTTTCGGACTTGGTATATATGTGGCGGTTTATTTTCTGGCAAAAGGCACACTGGATATTTCCATTCTCCTCCTGCTGCCTCTGCTCCTCGTCATTCTTTTTACCACCGAACTTCTTTATCTCGAAAAAAATGTCATGGTCAACATCGGGGTCACCATCGGCGGCTGGCTTTATGTGGTAATGCCGTTTTCGATGATGCATCTGATTACCCACTTTGATGGCCAATACAATTGGCATCTGATCATCGGCATTTTTTGTCTGCTTTGGATGAATGATACCGGTGCTTACTTCACTGGTAACTTTCTGGGAAAGCACAAGCTTTACGAAAAAGTGAGTCCAAATAAGACCATCGAAGGACTTATCGGAGGAATAGCCTGCGCTATGATTTCAGCAGTGCCCGTTCATGCCATATTTCCGGACGTCGACATGAGAACGTGGCTGGTCCTTTCGGTCATTGTGTCCGTTACTGCCAATGCCGGCGATCTGTTTGAATCCATGCTGAAGAGAACTTCCGGGGTAAAAGATTCAGGCGATATTCTGCCTGGACATGGTGGTGTGCTTGACCGCTTTGATGGCCTGCTGTTTCTGATACCGGCCGTTGTGGCCTATTTAAAAATTATATAGACATGAAACTTCATCGCGAAGGGAATCAAATCATAATGGGTGCTCTGGTGATTTTCACCACCATCTGGGCTGTGCCGATGATGGTAACCAACCAGGCTGCATGGGTAAGCTACACTATTCTCCCGGTTTGTATCATTTTCATGTTCCTGGTTTTACAATTCTTCAGGGTTCCGAAGAGAAAAAACCAGGCAGGACCGAATGAACTGGTTTGTCCTTGTGACGGTAAAGTAGTTGTCATAGAAGATGTTTATGAGCCGGAATTTTTCAATGAAAAGCGTAAGCAGGTTTCCATATTCATGTCGCCACTTAATGTTCACGTGAACTGGACTCCATGCGAGGGCAAAGTCAGATACTACAGGTATCACGCCGGTCTGTATCTCGTGGCATGGCATCCCAAAAGCAGCACTGAAAACGAGAGAACAACCACGGTCATAGAGGCTCCGAACGGAAAATCTGTTTTGGTTCGCCAGATTGCCGGTGCTGTTGCACGAAGAATTGTGTGCTATGCAGAGGAGGGAAAATCCTTCAATAGAAATGATGAAATGGGCTTCATCAAATTTGGCAGCCGTATGGATATTTTTCTCCCTGTTGACGCAGAAGTGAAGGTGAAAATCGGTGACAAAACCGAGGGAAATCAAACGATCCTCGCTTCCTGGTAAAAAAAATAGGGTCGCATTTCTGCGACCCCATTTCAAAATTGTCAGTTTCCTTCTTACTTCACGACAACCTGAGTTGTGCGGATTGAAGTGCCATCGTTCACTTGCACAGTGTACATACCTGATGCAAGTTCATTCACGTCGAAAGAAGCCAGATCATTGGCAATGCGTTCCATTACTACCACCTCACCGATGCTGTTGATGAGGCTGATCACACCACCCTGAAGACCTTTAACCACAACGTTCAGTTGATCGTTGGCAGGGTTTGGATAGGCAGTGATGCCATTTGCCATGAATTCTTCATAAACATTTGGCTCAACCACCAGATCGGTAGTGATGCAGTAGTAAACAATATCATTGTCATCAGCAGGATCCTCATCACCGCGAACATGGAGTCCTGGCTCAGTGTCGCGCTGGAAAATCATGTGAATCTTATCATCTGCTGTCGGTGCCAGTGAGCAGAAAACGTATTCAAATCCATCAAAATCGAGATCAGGTGTGAGGTCCACAGGATTCTCCAACCATGTCTCTCCTCCGTCTTCAGATGACACAATGAATACGTGACGGAAATTCTGGTCGCCGTTATCATGGCTCTCCACGATTCCTGAGAAGCTCACGTATATAGTACCATCCTCTCCGAGAGAAGCGCTAGGCATACCGGAAAGACTCACGAAATACAACGGAATATTTTCACCGTCATTTACGAGATCAAGCGTTCCGTTTTCATCGAGATCAGGAACACCTGTAATGGTGTAGCTCTCGTTATCGGCAAATGATTCATTCCAGTAAGAAAGTCCATTTGTACCCGGGAAGAAGCTGAAGTTGGCATCAGTGAGATCATCGTCCATGTAGAACATATCTCCCCACCACACATGAAGGGCTCCGTCAGCATCAAACAACAATGTACCTGACTGGTCAGTGCTGTAAATGGTATCTGCAGCGGCATCTTCGTTGAGGTCGATACCAGTATCAACCACATAGAGATCAACAGGAAAATCTACCAGGGTGCGCTTTGTCCATGTATCACCATTGTCTTCAGATATCATAACATA
>JBEAZL010000120.1:0-7064 GCA_041170085.1 Bacteroidota bacterium | reverse complement strand
ACCTTCTCTACAAAAGGACAGGTAGTATTGTATGTCTCGGTCTGAACTCCCTTCTGTCTGAGAAGATTCTCTATTTCTACGGTTGTTCCGAATGCCGGTGTAATGACCACATCCTCTTTGGTAATCTCATCCCAGGGGATAAGTTGTGATCCGTTGGTATCAAGAATAAATCTCACACCCTGCGATTCCAGATCATGGTTCACATCGGGGTTATGAATCATCTGGCTGATGAGGAATATCCTCTTTCCCGGATTCTGATCTACCGCCTTGTATGCTATCTCAATCGCGTTTTCGACACCATAGCAGAATCCAAAATGTCTCGGAAGGAGGATGGTGTGTGAACCAAAATCAAGCTCAACCGGCTGCAATTCTTTTTTTCGCGGATCGCGAACCTTGCGCCAGTCTTTAATCCGGCCAACCAGACCGGATCTGAATTTTTGAGGTATGTCAAACGACTTCATGTAATGTGTGCAATACCCCAAAGGGCCTACCCGCCAACAATGCCGCGGATGTATTTGTTCAGTTTCTTTTCATTCAAACCCAGCCGGATAATCTTTTTCATTTCGCTGGTCTTCTTCAGCTCTTTTTCCTTTTCGAGATGCTTTGCTACATCAGCAAATGCCTTTGAGTGAATGGCCACCTTATCGGTTTTGGATGGATAGCGGATCTGATTCAAAGCCATACTGCACAGAAAATCCAGAAAGAGTTCCGGATGTTGTTCAGCAAATGGAAAAACCCGTGAATCAACCACCAATACAGGAGAGGGGCAACCTGACAACCACTCAAGCACATAAGCCGTTACAGACGATCTGCAGGCAATATTGGAATACAGCGGAGCCCTGTCAAGCCATATCAGACAATCAACCACAAAAGCGGAATCCCTGCGATAATCCTGAGCCTCTGACCAATTAAATTTTTCCGGTAATGGAGGACACTTGGTACGCTGCGACCAAACCATTGCCGTCTGTATCAGACAAAGAATCGATATGAGTGTAAATCTGATGATCAAATTTCCCGTTCAGATTCTGTAAAACTAATCCCGAAAGGCAGCAATTGCTCAAGCACCGGGCGGTAAATCTCCTCTTCGACAGGAAGGATGACTCCCCTGTCCTGGATTTTTCCATTCAGAATCAACCGGGCAGCTACCCCAACCGGCAGGCCCACAGTCCTTGCCATGGCCGTGTGAAGATTATCCTTTCCGGTATCCACCAATGTAGATATGCGCTCAAACATTTTTCCTCCCGATTCATATCGGAACCGGTGCATCATCACAATCATGTCTTTATCGTCAGGCGCGAGAACCCATCGTTTCTCAATCAACTTTTGCAAGGCAGCAGCTGGAGTGCCATTCTCAATCCCCGGTTGCTCATCTCCAAAAATCCCAAGCCATTCCAGCATAGAAATCACCTCATCATCCACCCCGGGAATTTCCCTGATCACAGAGTACAATTCCCCGAGAGATTCTGAACCAGCAAAAGCAGCCGTGAGATCTGCCCAAGACATGTCAGATGCATCGGGAATTTCAACGGTATCATCGGTTAGTCCCAAATTCACCAGCACGTTCCATGCACGGCAGAAGGCACCCTTCCGGAAAGTTCCTCTGATAAGGGTATCTATTTCATGCAGTCCATAGACTTCTCTGTACTTGACAGAATCGCGATTCGCATAACCTTCATACCTGCCATTTATCCCGAGATCAAAGGATGCCGCCTCGGCGAACAACCTGTGATAGGGTATATAACGCACCCTGCCACCTTTTAAATACCTGGCAGGAGAGCCTGAGCCGGCCAGAACAACGTTTCTGGGGTTCCAGCTTATCTTGTAGTGCCACGGATTATCATCAGATTCCGGAGCCACCAAACCACCTGTGTAGGATTCAAAACTGAAAATCTTTCCTCCCCTGTCTTTGATTTCATTGATAATGGCCATGGCCGACATGTGGTCGATGCCCGGATCCAGGCCCATTTCATTCAGGAAGATGAGGTCTGCAGCGATCGCCTTTTCATGCATGGATTTCATGGCTTCCGACACATAACTCGGGGTAATCAGGTGCTTGCCATGCTGTAAACATTGCTCCGCCACCATGGGGTGAAACGATGCAGGGAGCATGGAAATTACCAGATCAGCCCCAGCCATTTCATTAGAGATAATGGCGTGATCATCGGCATCCAGTCTGAACCAGCCACATCTTTCCGATGGGGCAAAATGAGCAGAGGCCTCCTCCACTCTGCCATCGCCGATGCGCAGTGTCCAGTCTTCGGATTCCGAAAATTTGAGCAGGTAATCAATCAGGGAAGTGCTCGACCTGCCAGCTCCAAGAACCAGTATTTTTCCGGGCATAAAATTGAATTTTCCACCTTTCCGGCGGTCGCCAAAGATAGCCCCGGTTCAAGGGCCAGACACCCCCTGTGATCCAAAAATGGCAGGCCTTACACGATTTTGGCACACCATTGGCAAACCAGCCGGTATTGAAACGTATTTTTAACCAAAATTTTCATACCATGAAATTGATTTTTACCTCTGTTTTCTTCGCTCTTACCATCACAGCCACACAGGCCCAGACAGCAAGTGCTGTTGTATTTGCCGAACTGGGAGAGAAGTTTACCCTTTACCTCAATGGTGAGGCACAGAACGATGTGGCCAAATCGAATGTTAAACTCAGTGGTCTCACCGGCGAATTCTATCAGGCCAGAGTTGATTTTGAGGATGCTACACTGGCAGACTTCGCCAACAATAACTTCATGGTGAAGCCTGGTTTTGAAGTAACCTACATGATCAAGAAAAACAAGAAAGGTGAATATGTGCTTCGTTACCAGAGTGAGGCGCCTCAGGGTGGAGCTTCTGTAGCAAGTGAGTCAGAACCAACCGACAATTCTGATATCAAGAGAATTTCTGTTGTCGATAAGGAACCTGCCCAGACACAGACTCAGTCTGAGACCAAGGGTGTGACGACCACCACAACTGCACCTGCAACAAAGGTTACCACAACCACTACAACCACTACTTCGGGCACAACTCCGGCAGAGAACGTGAATATCGGAATGAACGTGGATGGGGTTAATATTGGCTTCAATATGTCAGTTACCGGTACCGGAATGGAATCAACCGAGACCATTGAAACTACTGAGTCAACCCAGACTACTCAGACCACAGAAATCCGCGAATCGAAGAACGTTCAAACCACACAGCCCGATGTTGTGACAGTTGTGTCAAAATGCTCAGCACCTATGGCAAAAGCATCATTTGACTCAGCAAAGAATAACATCAACTCGAAAGGTTTCGATGAAACCAAGTTGAGCACTGCGAAACAAATTGTTAAGTCTAACTGCATGTCATCGGCTCAGATTAAAGAGGTTATGACACTCTTCGGATTCGATGAGAGCAGGCTTGACTTTGCCAAGTATGCCTACGACTACTGTGTTGATCCCAATAACTACTTTGTGGTTTCAGAAGCCTTCGCATTTGATTCAAGTGCTGATGAACTGAACCAGTATCTGGAATCCAAATAACCTCTTTTACTTGCCCTGCGCAACTGAGTTGCGCAGGGCACTTGCTACTTCAGCTACTTTAAATACACTGCCTTATGAAATACGTTATACCACTTCTCTTTATCACCCTGGCGCTTTATTCCTGCTCGGGTACCAAGCACTACACCAAGCTTGGTCTGAAGCAGGAGGAAAACGGACTGACCGAAGAAGCAGCGGGAAGCTACTATATCGCGCTTCAGAAAAAGCGCACCAATGTTGATGCCCAGATCGGAATGAAAAAGACCGGACAGCTGGTCCTGAACAATAAGCTTAACGAATTCAGCAAGGCCAGAAACTTCGGATCAAAAAAAGATGCTGTCTACTCATTCCACACAGCCCGCGATTACAGGGACAAAATCAAAGGCGTTGGTGTTAACCTTGACCTTGCCGAGTTCTATGTACAGGACTACAATTCGGTGAAAGAGGCATACATGTATGAGCTTTATGAAGAAGGAACCTCTCTTCTGGAGGAAGAAAAGTTTCAGGAAGCAGAAAAGAGGTTCAACGAGATCAAGATGCTGGATCCTAACTTCAAAGATGCCGGTGAGCTTGGTGATATAGCCTATCTGGAGCCCCTGTATTCTGAGGCCTCAAAATCTATGGAGGCAGGCATGTACCGCAAGGCCTATGAAGGATTTGAAAAAGTAATCGCGAGAAAATCCTCATACAAAGACGCGGTTAAGCTGAAGCAGGAATGTCTGGATAAAGGCACTTATACCATCGCGCTTCTGCCCTTTACCAATGCCAGTGGCACTGAAGGAATGGACGCCAAGATCAGTGCTTACACCCTTGAGGCCCTCACCAAGATCAATGATCCGTTTCTGAGGATTGTTGACCGCGAACACATGCAGGCCATCCTGACAGAACAGAAGTTGCAACTCTCAGGTGTTGTTGATGAACAAACTGCTGTCCAGGTAGGACAGTTAGTTGGTGCCCAGGCCATTCTCACCGGAACAGTTCTGAGCTACGAGGCTTCCTCCGGACAACTGAAATCTACCAGCAGAACCGGTTATGAATCATACCGTGAAAAAAAGGTAAACGCGGAAGGTCAGGAGTACTTTGAGACCAAGTACAAGAAGGTGAATTACAACGAGTATTACAACCAAAGCAGCTGTCAGTTGTCTTTTCAGTACAAGCTTATCTCGCTGGCCACAGGGGAACTTCTGAAAACCGAAATTCTCGAAAAACAGGTTAAAGACGAGGTCCTTTACGCCACCTACCAGGGTGATTCCAACAACCTGTATCCTGCCACACAGAGCGGCCCTAACCTCAATGCCGGCGACCGCAAAGCATTGTTGTCGATGATTCAGGGAAGACAGCAACTCAAATCGTCTTCTCAGTTATCAAACGATGTATTCGAGACACTCAGCCGCAGTATGTCACAACAAATTGATGGTGTTGTTCTCCAACTAGTAAAATGATTTCAGCCTTCTCAACATATCGCCATAAAACAATCCTCTGGTATGCCAGCCTTTTGTTGATCACTGCAGTAATCGCTGCGTGTGGCGGAAAGGATATCACGGGTGGAGACAAGGAGGTCACCTATTCAGAACCAGCTCCTGAATGGATCTCCAGACGCCCTATAAACAGTGCATACTATATTGGAATCGGCAGTTCGTCCAAAGCCGCGCAGCCGCTGGACTACGCCACAGTTGCCAAGAAAAACGCACTGAATGACCTTGCCACAGAAATCCGGGTAAGGGTTCAGGGAAACACCTTTATGAATACACTCGAAGTGAATCGAAACTTCAGTGAAGAATTTATGTCTACCATAAGCACCACTACCAACGAAGAGATTGAAGACTTCGAAATAGCGGGCCTGTGGGAAAATGAAAAGGAGTACTGGATATATTACCGTCTCGATAAAGCCGGCTATCAGATGCAGAAGCGCGAGAAGAAAAATCGCGCCCTGAATGCGTCCTACGACTACTACAGCAAAGGACTGGCTGCAGAATCAGAAGGTAACATTCCATCATCCATTGATTTATTCATGCGCGGACTCTTTGAATTAAAAGAGTATTGGAATGAAGTGAACAATTACATGACACCGGAGGGAAAGGAGGTGTTTCTCGATAATGAGATTTACAGCTCAATTCAGCGTGTTTGCAACGGGATGGTGATATTGTCACAGGTTGACAAAATCCAGCTGCACCGTGAGAATAGCTATACGCAGCAGGTTCCTTTTACAGTATCCTACCAGGGTAAGCCCGTCAGGGGAATTACGCTGCAGTACAGTTTCGATAAAGGCAAGTACGCCCGTCCCAAAGATGTCGTGACCGATGAGAAAGGTTCAGCGGTAATCAATGTCTCCGACATTAATCCATCCGTGAAAGTGAGTCAGCTGGAAGTTAAGATAAACTGCGAAAATCTCGCCGGGGCAGATCTGGACAAAGGCATTACAGGGCCTTTGCTCAAGAACACCAGACCTGACCGCAAGACTTTTCCCATAGAGATTCTTCTTCCGACATTTCAGGTGAGCAGCACTGAAAATCAGTTTGGCCAACCTTCAGGACAAACTACTTTAGCCCATGCGCTTAAGAAGAATATGACAACTCAGGGACTTCGTTTTGTGGATGATCCTGGTGCAGCCGATTATACCATATCCATTAACTCAAACACTACTCAGGGAGGTATGGCTCAGGGATTTCATGTGGCGTTCCTCGAGATGAGTGTTCAGGTAAAGGACGTAAGAACGGGACAGACTGTTTACTCAGAGTCTTTGAATAACATCAAAGGACTTCAACTGAACACTGAGGCTGCAGGTATTGACGCATACAAGAAAGGTGCTGAGAAGATTGACGAAACCATTGCGAAAGCCTTGATAGACGTGATATTGTAGTTTTGGCACGATTAATGAAAATACCCAATAAATGACTATAAAACCCACTGTTATGAAAGCGAAAATTTTTACCTCTGTATTTCTGATGTCAGCAATTGTCATACTTGGCACTGCATGCGGAAAGAAAAAGAAAGCCGTTGAAACTCCGAAGCCTGTTGGTGAGGTACTTATTAACGAGTACTGTACCGGAGATTCGTATATGAGCACAAAGGAAGCCTTCAGGGCTACAGCAACCGGCGAAAGTATGGACCGTGAAACTGCCAAGAAGAAGGCTCGCTCAAATGCGCAGTCTGAACTTGCCAAGACCATCAGCTCAACCATGAAGATTGTAGGTGACAACTATGTAAACTCAACCGAATTCAACAACAAGGAAGAGGTTACCGAAACTTTCCAGGAAATGGCCAGAACTCTGGTTGATCAGGAAATTCGTGGAGCCATCGAAATCTGCGAGAAGCTGACACAGCGTGAAAACGGAACATTCGTTAGCTATGTAGCTATCGAGCTTTCAGGCCAGAAGATTGCAGACGCATACAACCAGAGCCTGTCAAAGGACGAAAAGCTCAAGGCTGACTACAACTACGAAAAGTTCAAGGACACCTTCGAGAAGGAGATGCAGAAATTTGAAGAAGACAGGAAGTAATTCCAGATAAAATAAAAAGGGCCGGATCATCCGGCCTTTTTTTTTGCTCCCCATTCCG
>JBEAZL010000119.1:0-2642 GCA_041170085.1 Bacteroidota bacterium | reverse complement strand
GTAACATCCTTCCATGAAAGCGCCCCATCCCGCGTTACATAGATCTTTCCGTCATCACTTCCTGTCCAGAGTACCAGAGGGTCGAATATTGATTCTGCGGCGGCAAAGACGGTACAGTAGTACTCCACCGCGGTGTTGTCTTTGGTAATCGGACCACCGCTGGGGCCTTGCTTTGATCTGTCGTTGGTGGTCAGATCGGGACTTACTGTTTTCCATGATTTACCGAGGTCCGTACTGACATGCACATGGTTGCTGAAGGCGTAGAGTTTATCCGGATCGTGCCGGCTGAAGAACATGGGGTAGTTCCATTGAAAACGGTACTTCATATTCTCAACACCATGTCCGAGCGGATTGTCGGGCCACACGTTGGTTACCTGCACTTCATGGGTTTCATGATCTATTCTCATCATAAATCCACCGTAAGAACCACCCAGAACGATATCATTGTTTTTCGGGTAAATGGCATGATGCCCTGATTCACCACCTGCCGTTTCTTCCCAGTTGTCTTCGGTGATGAAAGCATCATCTGATCTGTGATCAATGCGTATCGATGAGTTGTCCTGCTGGGCACCGTATATCCTGAAAGGAAAGTGGTCGTCGGTAGCTACCCTGTAGAATTGAGCTGTAGGCTGGTTGTGGTAAGATGTCCAGTGGTCACCACCATCGAATGAAATCATGGCTCCGCCATCATCTCCCATGATCATGCGGTTGGGCTCGGTCGGATCTATCCACATATCGTGGTGATCCCCGTGATGGGTGTATCTTTCTTTGAATGTCTGGCCGCCATCTTTACTGGTGTGATATCCCACATTGAGGACGTATACTTTTTCAGCATCCTTAGGATCGGCGTAAACCCGGGTATAGTACCAGGCTCTTTGTCTGAGGTCGCGCTCATCATTGACTTTTGTCCATGAGGCACCACCATCATCGCTTCTGTACAATCCGCCATCTGGCTCATTTTCGACCATGGCCCACACACGGTCGGGATTTGCCGGAGAGACAGTCACACCTATGATTCCGAGTATGCCTCCGGGAAATCCGGGATTGCTGCTTATCTCTTTCCATGTTTCACCATTGTCTGTGCTTTTCCAGAGCTTGCTTCCTTCTCCTCCGCTGCTGAATGAATAGGGAGTTCTCCGGAATGTCCAGGTGCTTGCATACAGAATGCGCCGGTTGGCGGGATCGAAAGTCACATCAATACAACCACTACCCGCGTCTGCGAAAAGAACTTTTTTCCAGGTAAGTCCGCCATTGGTTGTTTTATAAAGTCCGCGTTCATCAGAATCTTTGAAGAGATCGCCCATGGCAGCGACAAATGCTACCTCGGGATTCTGGGGGTGAATGCGGATTCGTGAAATATGACGCGTGCCCTCAAGACCTTTGAATTCCCATGTTCTGCCGGCATCTACCGACTTCCAGACACCCTGGCCACCGCTTGTGTTGCCACGCACGGTTTCTTCACCCTGACCGACGTAAATCACGTTGGGATCGGAAGTGCTCACGGAAACAGCACCGATACTTCCTCCGAAATAACCATCTGAAATGTTCTCCCAGGTATTTCCTGCATCTGTTGTTCGCCAGACGCCTCCTCCAGTTGAACCGAAGTAAAAGAGATTTGCCTTACCGGGAACACCCGTGACGGCGCAGCTGCGTCCACCTCTGAATGGACCGATGTTGCGCCAGGTCAGGCTACCGAAGTAGGTGCTGTCAATGGTCGTAACCGGGGTGTTGCCCGTTTTTTTCTTTTGAGAAAGCACAGGCGAAGCTGAAAGGATGATCAGCAGAAAGAGGATATATCTCATGGCAAAGGAATCTAACGCAATGATAAGGATGCGGCCGAATATTGGCACTTTCATTCCCGGCCGGAGGCCAAAGGGAAGGATTTGCTTTTCTGAAATTGGGAATGGATTGACCGTTACTTCAGTCGCGGAGGCTCTATCTGGTCGCTGATAATAAAGGCCCCGGGGTAATAGGGTTTCAGCTTTTCCAGCCAGATCTGAGCATCAACCAGGTTACGGAAATCGCCCACCCTGACTGCGTAGTCAGGAGCACTCTGAACCTGGTAGGTCGGTAGATCGGAAGTGACTTTCTGAAATTTTACTCTCTCATCGCGACATTGGGCGAAACTTCCGAGGAAAACCTGAATCCGATAGCCTTTCAGTTTGTTGATCCTGCTCTTGACCTCGAGGCTGTCAATCCGCGGGTCAGCGTGTACTTCAATATGTCCGCCACTCGTGTCGCCTGAAAGATGTTTCGTCAACAGCACATTCAGGCTGTCTGACTGGGCATTGAGGCAAAAGGGTGCCGTTGCGAGCACCAGGATGAATATGTACTTAAAGGTCCTGAACACAGATGTCAATTGAGTTGCAATGATACACCGTTCGGTTGTGACTCTCTTGTCGCCCGACGATTTGTATCACCCGGAGTCAAAATTCCTGCCATGCAGATACGCATGGATTCGGTTGCTTTAACGCCACATGAAGATTTTCGCTGGAATGAAATAAGTTGTTACAATTTGAGATGTCAATAACTGCCTTCGGGATGAGCATAATCAGCACTTAACTCTCACATTCTTACTTGTCTGTGACAATCCTGAGTCTCCTTCAATCATTTTCTGTATATTTAGAATTATTCTAAATTGG
>JBEAZL010000118.1:0-6459 GCA_041170085.1 Bacteroidota bacterium | reverse complement strand
TGGCGTTGACCTTCGCCAATGAGACGGATTATGATAAGATTCAGGAGAATGATGTGATCAACTTCACAGATCTCACCTCATTTGCTCCCGGCAAGCCGCTTACTCTTGAACTCGTTCACGAAAATGGTTCAAAAGACTCCATTCTGGTGAACCACACATACAACGATCAGCAGATCGAGTGGTTCAGGGCCGGCGGAGCGCTGAATCTGATCAGGAAGGGAATTGGGAAGTAAGCATGCTTAATCATAGAATAAGGGCTGTCCTGTTAGGGGCAGCTTTTTTTTTAATGGGTCAATGGGCCCTTCGAGTGCCTCAGGGACCATCAATGGATGAATGAGTCAATGGGTGAATGTGCTAATGTGATGAAATGCTAATTCCCCGCCCTGCAGGTGTGGTATTCTAATAATATGGTTGTCCAAAAGAATTTTACTATCCCAACCATGTTGCGTCCTTCAGGGGCTGGGGGTGGGCGATATCCTCATATCATCAATTCACAATGGAGAAATAAAGCCCGACCCCGGGAGCGATATTTAACGATCTGAAAAACAATCGAACAAAAAAAAGGGCTGCATTCCGAAGAAAGCAGCCCAATAGTTTTCGTGGCTCTGATTAGTTGCCGAAGCTGTATGAAACAGAGGCTTGCACCACGTTCCAGTTTGAAACCACCTGATCGGTATTTTCAGAGTTGATAGAAGTCAGTCCGCGCTGATAGCGAAGTCCGAATCCAAGTCCGCTGTCAGTAGTCATTCCCGCGCCAACAACAAGACCCAGATCGAGTCCGCTCATGCCATCGGTGAAATCGCTTCCTGATACTTCAACTGACTCTTCAGTCGTAACGCCTCCAACAGTTGTTTTGTTGTCGAGAGTAGCTTTGCCACCCATCAGCAGGTTTACTGAAGGACCAACATGCAGCTGAAATCCGTCGTTTGCACCCAGGGCCAGAAGCAGCGGAATCTCGAGGTAATTGGTGCTGCTCTTTTCATCAGTCTCAACTTTGGTCACAACCCCGAGAATATCAATCTCAGTAGTAGAGGAAGACGATGTTCCGCGTGAACTGTAGAGGAGCTCAGGACGGAAATGCAGATTGTCATTGATGTCATAGTTCATGAAACCACCGATGTGGAAACCGATACCAGAGGCATTTTCCCAATCATCCGGCTTTTCACCTTCTTTGAAGTTTGTTGTAACGATGGAGTAGTTAAGACCGGCCTTGGCGCCAAAGGTCATCTGTGCCGAAGCTGTTCCTGCGAACAGTCCCAGAGCGCAGAAAGCGAGTAATAGTTGTTTTTTCATAATGAAATGAGTTTGTTGATTTGAACGCAGCCGCAATTGCCATCATCGTGCCAAAGTGGACATTCAAGCCCTTTTGTCATATTCTTCCATTCCGGGTGAGAAAATCCATCACTTCAAACCGCTTTGGATCAGACGTTTCGGTTCAAATTGATGATTCATCGTATTTGTGGGTTGATTCCCCCGTAAAATGCCTGATATCTGAGCGCGATGAACCTTTGTGACAAAGTTCTTAAGCACATTTTGGGTTATTTTAGCGCCCATGAGTTCGAATCAGAGAACCCTTAGGGCACCTGTTTCTTTTTCAGGTGTGGGATTACATACCGGAGCCGCGGTCAATCTTTCCATTCATCCGGCACCCGAGAATCACGGATACAAGTTTCAGCGCATCGATCTGGATGGCGGACCAACTGTTAATGCCGACTGCGATCTGGTAGTGGGTACACAGCGTGGTACTACCCTTGAGCAGAATGGAGCACGTGTGTACACATGTGAGCATATTCTCTCGGCGCTATATGGCTGCAGGGTCGATAATGCCCTGATCAAGCTGGACGGTCCGGAAGTTCCGATTCTCGACGGATCAGCCAGATTGTTTGTGGAGGCCATCGAGTCCGTTGGCTACGATGAACAGGCCGCTCCCCGAAAGTACCTTGTTCTCGAGGAGAATATCACCTTCGAGGATGCCGAAAAGAATGTTGAGATGCTCGCTGTGCCCACAGATGGTGGCGAGTTCAGACTCACGGTAATGGTAGACTATCATTCACCGGTGCTGGGTACCCAGCATGCCTCCATGTACAACCTCAACGAGTTCGCAACAGAGATAGCTGGTTGCAGAACCTTTGTGTTCCTTCGGGAACTTGAGGCACTTGCCCGCAACGGACTGATCAAGGGCGGAAGCCTTGAAAACGCCATAGTCCTCGTAGAGCGACCTTATTCAGACGAAGAGATCAAGAGTATCCTCCGTATGCTGGGCAAGGAAGATCTCGAAGTGAAGGTGGAAGGCATTGGCGTGCTGAATACTGTTAAACTTCAGTATGAAAATGAACCGGCACGTCACAAGCTTCTCGACATAGTAGGTGACCTGGCTCTCGTAGGCAGGTTTATTCGCGGACATATACTTGCCGCCCGTCCGGGGCACGGTGGTAACGTCGCCTTTGCCAAGCGCCTGAAGAAATATCTCAAGGATAAGGAAGGTGCTTATGTGCATTTTGATCTCAACAAGAAGCCACTATACGATATCAACGACATCTACAAGATGTTGCCTCACCGTTATCCATTCCTCCTGGTCGACAAGATTCTCGAAATGGATTCGGAGAGTGTGGTGGGTATGAAGAATGTAACATTTAACGAGCCGTTTTTCCAGGGCCACTTCCCGGGAAATCCTGTTATGCCCGGTGTGTTGCAAATAGAGGCCATGGCTCAGGTAGGCGGAATCTTCGCTCTTTGTCAGGTGCCTGACCCGGAGAACTACTCAACTTACTTCATGAAGATAGACAATGTGAAGTTTAAGCAAAAGGTTCTCCCCGGAGATACACTTGTATTCAAACTGAAACTCGAGTCCCCCATTCGCAGAGGCCTTGTACACATGAGTGGAATTGCCTACGCCAATGGTCAGCCTGCATGTGAGGCCACTATGCTTGCGCAGGTTGTCAAGGACAGGGTGCCCAAAGAAAATACCATCACCGAAAAGGCATGAGTAAACTCAATCAGATAGATCCGGCAGCCCGAATCGGTGAGAACGTTGAAATTGGAGCTTTCACCTCTATTTCCGCTGATGTGGAAATTGGTCGGGGAACATGGATCGGTCCGAATGTCACCATCATGGATGGTGCGCGTATTGGCGAGAATTGCAGAATCTTTCCGGGTGCTGTTATCTCTGCCATTCCGCAGGATCTGAAATTCGATGGTGAAAAGACTACTGCTGAAATCGGCGACAGCACAACCATCAGGGAGTGTTGTACCATCAACCGCGGTACCAAGGATCGTTTCAAAACCCAGGTAGGCAGCAATTGCCTGCTTATGGCATACGTTCACATCGCTCACGACGCATTGGTAGGTGATAATTGCATCATTGCCAACTCAGCCAACATTGCAGGTCATGTCGAGATAGAGGATTGGGTTGTCATCGAGGGTGTCGTGGCTGTTCAGCAGTTCATCCGCATCGGACAGCATTCTTTCATCGCCGGTGGTTCGCTCGTGAGGAAGAATGTTCCTCCGTTCATCAAGGCAGCACGCGAACCTCTCAGCTACGCAGGTGTCAACACTGTTGGTTTGAGAAGAAGGGGTTTCGCCAATGAAGTCATTGCTCACATAGAAGATGTTTACCGCATGATCTATGTGCACAATTCCAATATGAGCATGGCCATGCATGCGGCAGAGCTCGAACTCCCGAATACCACGGAGAAGGACACTATCCTCAATTTTATTCGTCAAAGTGACAAGGGAATCATCAGAGGCCCGCAAGGTTGAACTATCCATCCTGTCGCTGGGTAAGCGGTTCAACAGGGAATGGATATTCAACGAAGTCAATGCTGTCATTTCATCCGGAGAGCAAGCTGCTATTATTGGGAGCAATGGTTCAGGAAAATCTACCTTGCTTCAATGCATTCTCGGAAGCATGTCATCATCTGTCGGTTCTGTTGAACTCTCCATTGACGGAAGTCAGATACCCAGAGAGAAGCAATTCACCTATTTCAGTATTGCTGCTCCCTATGCCTCGCTGTACGAGGATTTCACACTGAGGGAGAGCATTACATTTCACAGCAAGTTCAAGCATTTTCTGCCGGGAATAGGAGAAAATGAGATTGCGGGATTGACAGGTTTATCTCGTCATCTCGACAAGAAGATCAGACATTTTTCAAGCGGCATGCGTCAGCGTGTGAAACTTAGTCTCGCTGTGCTCAGCGATGTCCCTATTGTGTGTCTCGATGAGCCATGTTCTCATCTCGATGAGGAAGGGGAGAAGTGGTACGGAACATTTGTGCAGCAATACATGGGCAACAGGCTTATGCTGGTTGCCAGCAATCACCTCGATACGGAAACTTTTTTCTGTAAGAAGCAGATCAGGGTTTCTGATTACAAGCGCTCTGATGTCCGGAGCGCAGCAGATCATTCACAGTCTTCACAGGGTTGAATGTACTTACCGGAACCTCGCAGAAGAGGGTGTTCCACAATGCCATGGAGCCATTCCACAAGCCAGGTAGTTCGAGTGCTCTGATGACTTTTCCCTGATGGAATTTATCGGTCACAATCCCTGTTCCGTGGTCCACAAAATCCTCCAGTGCATAAGCCTCTCCATGCCTGTTCCGGAATGAACAAACAATGTCCACCGGATTGAAATGTGTTGCATTATCTGCAATGCGCGATTGCATCACATCATGTAAATCCACCTGATTTTTCTCTACAATCTGCTTGGAGATTTGTCCGTCGGGCATCTTGACCCAGAAAGGACCACCGCCCGGCTCTCCTTCGTTGCGAACCATACCGCAAACACGGAGGGGTCTGTCGAGCCTGGTTCTCGCATAATGTATCAGTTGCTCTCTGCTGACACCGATGGGAATACCCGGCTGGAAATGGGTTTGTATGAATTCGAGCGATTGATCAAGGGCTTCATTTGAACCTGAGTCCAGACGGTCGAGCAGGTTAAATACTTTCTGGCGTATTTCGATCAACAGTCCCGCTAGTGCTTTCTTGTAGAATACAGTGTCTTTCAGCTGATCGCGGGTGGTAACGTTATCGATGTTTTTGATAAAGACTACATCTGCGTCGAGTGCGGCGAGATTCGATAATAGTGCGCCATGACCGGCTGGTCTGATGATCAGGTTTCCGTGCTGGTCGCGGGCGGGCATGTTGTCTTTGGTCAGTGCAGGCAAATCAGTCGATGGCGATTGCGTGCTGTATGTAATATCGAAGTGTTCGTAGGGATACTTCCGGATTATCTCGTCCATGATATTCCGGATGAGATTTTCCTGCTCAGGCGGTATGGTGAAATGAATTCTGCACTGTCCTTTGCCATCGCGGGCATAGGCGATGCTTTCATAAAGGTGCTCTTCGAACGCGGTGAATTCACCGGATTTATCGCGGTGAAAAATGACCACACCCTTCGGACATTCCATATAACCGAGTCCCCATGGTTTGAGGATGGAATCAAAAATCTGTTGCCACTCGTTGTCGTTGATGAGTTGATTCAGCGAGATGCCCTTTGCGGCCAGCTTCTGTTCGAGGGCAGGAACAAATGGGAAATTTCTGAAGTGGAGGATGAACTCTTCGGCGTCGTCGCCGAGGTTATCGGGATTGAACTGGTAGATGTGCCGGAACATCCTGCTGGCAGCTCCGCTGGCTGGCACGAGTTTCATGATGCTCCCATGCTGACGAAAGCCCTCAAACGTCTCGAGGTATTTGTGGCAGTCGGCGGCGTTGAGCTGCAATATGCCATCGCCCACGGTGCAGGGCCTTTCGAGTTTCAGGTAGTTGCGGCCGTGAATGAACTGATGTATCTGAGCCAAAAGCACTTCTTCCCTGATTCCTCTTTCGCGGAATAGTGAGTGGTCTTGTGGAAGAAATAACATAGCAGTTCTGGGGTTCCGAAAGCGCTAAAATAGAAAAACCGCCCCCCTCGGAGTTATAAACTCCTCGGTGAGGCGGCCCTCCACCCTATATCTTTTTTCCCGAAGCGGGTTTTCGGGAATGCATGCGCCTGGTCAGACCGGACGCTTCAATGCTTCCTGGAGCTGGATATACACTTTATCGCAATTCTCTCTCACACGCGATACCAGCACCGGGAGGTTATCGAGATTTCGCAGGTGTTTGCTGTCTTGTTCGATTTGCAGGATATCTGTTTCCAGATCGCGGATGCCGAGCATGGAGACAGAGCTTTTTGCCTTATGCGCCAGAGGATGAAGAGAAAGGAGTTCGTTCTTTTTCACGCACTCTTCCATCTCGCGCACATATTCAGGCACTTGCTGGAGGAACAGGGATATGATGTTGTTGATCATGTCGCGGTTTCCCTGAAATACCTGGTTTAGGTAGGACAGATCGTACCGGAGCATTGGGGCAGTCACTTGCATGGTGAATCAGTTAGGTTGGGGTCTTTTACCGACATGCCAAATGGAAGGTTACATTTCTTTGAAAAAAAATCTGATCTTTACAGGAAAGTCCCGATTGATCATG
>JBEAZL010000117.1:0-4168 GCA_041170085.1 Bacteroidota bacterium | reverse complement strand
TTATTCACATTATTAATCGCCACAGGTGTATCAGTACCTGGCACGAGAGCGATGTTCACAGCTCCGTTCGTATATGGACCAGATATACCCGGACCACTGATGAAAAATCCAAAGCCATCATTGAAAGCGGAGCCAACGTATTCCAGATACTCTTCGGAACCAAAAACAAACTGGAAGTCCAGAGAATCCCCCGTGGCTATGAAGTCGAATTCAATTATAGAAGGATCATTAGCCGAATATCCGCCCAGAATAGAGCTTAAGTCATCATCCTGATAGTCGAAGATACCGCTACCACCACTAGTGTGCGATCCGGAATCATTTGGACCAATTGCGCCAACAGCAAGCCCTGACCCCATGACAATACCAGATGTGAGACCCAATGTGGTGGCTGAACCATCAAATGAGCCAACGAATCCCTCACCACCCACATAGGTGATGTTCGAGACGAAAATACCGTTTGACAGAAAGACGTCTTCTACGATTTGTTCCGGAGATAACGTAGTGTCTACTGTGAGCTGTGCTGAAGCAAGAAGAGATGCCAAAGCACAGATGGAAAGTAAAATTTTTCTCATGGGCTGAAAGATTTGGTTTACCTGAAGTATGTCCGAAAATTAAGGAAAACTTCCTCAACTTCAGATTTTTAACATTTCAGGCATATGCCTTTAGAGCTCTATGATCAGACCTATGGCAGGCAGCACACTCCCTGTTGAGTTGTCGAGATAATTCGGAAGATAACGGCTGTTGTCGTTTGGATCAGTGATTCCGGCTCCTGTTTCATCGCGGAGAATATCCAGGGTTGGTTTTAACGGAACAACAGCATTGTACAAATTCTGAATATCCAGGAATAAATTGAGCGTCCAGCGATCGAAGTACCACTTTTTATCTACGCGAATGTCGAGCTGATGAAACGCTTTAATTCTTTCTGAGTTCAACTGCGCAAAATCCGGAATACCCATGCGAATGGCGTTCCAGGTATTTACATTGAGAGATGCAGCTTCATTGTCGGGTGTATATGGCAGTCCGCCGCTGAATGCGAAACGGAATCCGATTTCCCAGTTCTTCTTCAGCTGGACGCCTCCGGTGGCACTCAGCAAGTGTCGGCTATCCCAGTTGCTCGGCGCAAAGCGGCCATCGATTCCGGTAAACTCACTACGCACATAGGTGTAGGCGAGAATTCCGTAGAAGCCTTTATACAGCTTTTGACGGATCATCAATTCCATTCCATATGCTCTGCCAAGTCCAACGGAAACAATATCTTCATTACCCACTACTCCAAAATCGGCACCCAGATTGGCCAGTGAAATGCCACGGGTAACACTCACGGGATAGTTGCTGTACTTCTTGTAAAAACCTTCGAGAGAAATGACACGGTTACTCTTGTCGCTGTCAAATTGAAGACCAGCAGCCGCCTGTGCATTCCTGACAAAACGAATGTCCTGATTTACAAGATTACCCGACTGTCTGAAACCCAAAGCTGTATAAGGAGGCAACTGATAATAAATGCCTGCACCTGCATTGAAACTCAGAGAAGGTGTAATCTGGTATCGGATGGCTGTCCGTGGGGAAAGCTGTTCCAGCGGATTGCCCATCTCCTGACCAAAGTCGTTCACATCGGTGCGCACACCGGCTGAGAAAGTAAGCTTGTTATCGAGGAATTTCTTACTGGTCTGAACAAATGCCTGGGCTTTGTTAAATGAGACATCAGTTACATAGTCAACAAGGACGGTGTCGCCCGTAAGAGGGTTGTAATCTGTCAGTGAAGAGAAATTGTCGTAGATCGCTCTCTCCATTCCGGCGCCGGCGAGTATTCTCCAACCCTTGACAGGATTCAGTTTGTACTCGAAGCGAAATTTGTTCTCCTGCTCTCCACTTGAGTAATCGAATGTTCTCTCCAGATCTTCATTGTTATCGCGGTATCTGAAGGCATCATTCTGCAGCATATTCCTGCTGAGTACAAAGGTCCAGGTACCCTTCTCGCGGAAGTGATCCCAGCGTGAACCAATGGTGTAGTTCCATTGGTGGTTGGTGACAAGGTTATCGAGCAGATAACGATTGCGCTCAAAATTTTCTCCTTCCGGATCAGTATCGAGCCCTGTGTTCAACCTGAAATCATCAAGTGCACCGAGGCTGATGATGGTGATGCGGTTGCGGTCATCGGGCTTCCATGACCATTTGAAATTGTAATCGTTGTATGTCGGCAAAAATGGGAGTTCGAGAAGTGAAAACAGCGCCTGCAGATAGCTTCTTCTGACAGACAGCACCATTCCGGAGCGCTCTCCGGTGGGGCCTTCGAAGGTTACCCCGAGGTCGCTACTACCCACCACCAAATTCAGGGTGTGCTTGTCGGAACGAGGTTCCTTAAAGCCAAATTCCATCAGACTGCTGAGGGCATTGCCGCGGGCTACCGGAAAAGAACCGGAATAAAATTCCACCTCATTAATCAGGTCAACATTGATAAGTCCGACAGGCCCGCCACTGGCGCCCTGCGTAGCAAAGTGATTGATGTTGGGAATTTCAATTCCATCTATATAGAAACGGTTCTCGTTGGCAGCACCGCCGCGGATGATAATGTCATTGCGGAATGAAGGAATAATTGCAACGCCCGGAAGCACGCGGATGGTGCGGGAGATGTCGCGGTTACCTCCGGGATTGCGTTTGATCTCGCTGGTGCCTATGGATCTGGCAGATAACGGTGCTTCCTCGACTTTAGAAATGGAGGATGCCTGTATCTCAACTTCTTTCAAACCAACCGATGCCGTCTTGAGACGCATCTCCACCTCCAGAGGTCTGTCATTCGTCACCTCGAGTTCAAAACGAACACCTTTTTCATATCCGAGGGCGGAAGCCTCGATATTATAGAATCCCGGGTTTAACTTCTCGAACCGGAAATTTCCGTCCAGATCAGCAGAGGTATTCAGCGCTGTTCCCTGAATCGCCACAAGGGCAAAAGGAATGGGTTCACCACTATCATCATCGAGCACTCTTCCTGTGATTAATCCACTTTGGGAGAAGACTGAAACACTGAATAATAGAGCGGTCAGGAGGTTAAGGAATTTCATAACCGCAAAGAACCGCTTAAAAGGTGAAATGTTCATTTTCCCCTATCTGATTGGCTAATTCCGAGCACCGGCAAACTACCCTTTCATCAGCGAGAGTGCAGCAATTTAGCCGATTCTCGGTGTATCCATAATTTTGGCGCAATGCTTGCCTTCCGGATAAAAAACCATGATATGAAACGACTTATACTTCTCGCTTTCACCTTCATCATGGCATGTTCTCCACAGAAGAAATTGATGCGCGAAGCTGCCGTGCTCGAAAACGGAGGCCTCAGTGAAGAGGCCTACAAAGCATACGAAAACATTTACCATCAGACCTCCAGTGCTGACGCACGAGTTGGTATGCGGCGCACAGCCGGTGGAATACTGGAATTCAAGTTAAGTGCAGCGCGGGCCGCATGCATGAATGAAAACTATGAAGACGCCCTTGCCAAATACGAAGAAGCCTTCGCCTATGCAAACAGTGTCCGGGGTCTTGAACTCCCTGTGAGCAGCTTGCACCAGGAACAATACAACAATTGCCGTCAGTCATACATCAATGTGCTATTCGATCAGGCGCAATCGCTGGTCATGAATGAGGAGTTCGAAGAAGCAACCAGGCTGATCAACAGGATCTTCAGCCTGGACAGAAATAATCAGCAGGCGCGTTATCTCGATATCCTATGTGAGATTATCCCTCTGTACAACGCCGGAAAAAAAGCCATGGACATCGGTATGTACCGGGAGGGATATGCGTATTTCGATGAAGTAACCAGAATTGATGCCGGCTACAAGGATGTTAGGGAGCTAAAGAACCAGTGTCTCGAAAAAGCGCGATACACCATAGCCTATGTTCCGATACGCAACAATGAGGTAAAGAAGGCTGTTGAGTCGTCTGTAGGCGCTGCCGCGAAAGACGCGATCGTCAAGCTCAATGACCCTTTCATTCAATTGGTAGAAAGGGAGAACCTCGAACAATTGCTGCTCGAGCAAAAACAGGGTATGGAGGGCATATTCGATGAGCAAACCGCGATTCAGGCGGGAGAATTGCTTGGGGCGAGATATCTCGTCACCGGAGAAATCATCGCATTCAGAAGCGAAACCGGACGACTGAAGGAAAATCAACTGAAAGG
>JBEAZL010000116.1:0-3476 GCA_041170085.1 Bacteroidota bacterium | reverse complement strand
ACCATTAAGATGCTCGCGCTCACCTTCCTCGTTGTGATCGGAATCATTCTGGTCATGGAATCACTGGAAGATGCTCTTGGCCATTTCCTTCCTGTTGGAATAGATATCAAGAGCTACGCCTATGTGGCATTGGCCTTCTCGGTCGTAGTTGAGCTACTCAACATCCGAATGCGGAACGTGCATCTGAAAAGGAATGCTTCTTAAGACTGCAATGAGGCCAGGGCTTCCCCGGCGGTAAAAAACGATCCCGTGATCAAGGCCATGTGATCACTTTCACAGTTGGCGATGGCATTCTTTACAGCCGACTCAACCGAGCTGAAAACCTGTCCTTTCAACCCTGTAACCGAGGCTTTTTGCTGCAGCTCGCGGGCATCCATCCCTCTGGGAATATCTGCTTTGCAGAAATAGTAAACAGCATCTTCCGGAAAGAGAGTAAGGACATGATCAACATCCTTGTCCTGCACCATGCCGAGAACGATATGAAGCCTGGAGTATGATTGTTCTCTTACCTGTGCCAATACCTCACTGATACCGTCCTCATTGTGCGCAACATCGACAACCACAAGAGGTTTGTTATTGATAACCTGCCACCGGCCTGCGATACCTGTATTCTCTACCACACGCACAAAACCTTCAAGCAAGTCCGTTTCTGTTATCGCATATCCCTGTTCCTGCAGAACGCGAATAACCAGATAGGCAGTGCGTGCATTCCAGCGTTGGTAATTGCCATGTAAACCCACAGGCAGCAGGGGGGTTGACTCGTCGGCCTGAAATACTGCGGAGCCACAACGCAACGCCATATCTGTGCAAACATGCTGAGCTTCTGCGGGCAGAAATCCAAGTACAACCGGAATTCCGGGTTTGATTATGCCCGCCTTTTCAGAGGCGATTTCAGTAAGGGAGTTTCCCAGAAGATTCATGTGATCCATACCAATGGATGTGATGACCGAAACTTCAGGCATGATCACGTTCGTTGAGTCCAGCCTGCCGCCTAATCCGGTTTCGATAACAGCTATGTCGACTTGTTCACGACTGAAATAGTCGAAAGCCATGGCCACCGTTATTTCAAAGAAAGATGGTTTCAGCTTATCCCACAGCCCTTTATTCTGACCGACAAAACGGGCAACTTCCTCTTTGGGAATCATTTCACCATTGATACGAATCCTCTCTCTGAAATCAAACAGATGAGGTGAAGTATAGAGGCCTGTGCGATAACCCGCCTGTTGCAGAACGGATGCTACCAGATGAGCGGTTGAGCCCTTACCATTGGTACCGGCAATGTGCACGCATTTCAAGTTCTGATGAGGGTTTCCGTGGGCATGAAGAAGCGCTATCGTGTTGTCCAGCCCGGGTTTGTATGCAGCAGGGCCAACCCTGTGGAACATGGGCAGTTGGGCGTACATGTACTGCAGCGCCTTCTCGTAACTATCCGAAATTTCAGGGGAGTTGTCCATGCGGGTTAACAGAACTGCAAATCAACTGCAAAATCCCGCCGTGGGCAACGACTATCCCAATTTGAAAGTAAAGACTATTGACCCCTTACGCTTACCTGAATTGCCATCATCCCGAACCGAGAACTTGGCAGTTTTGGCCGACTTCTCGGCAAGCTGATAGAGCTTGGAACTCGTGGTTGTACTCTTCGAAGGGTTCGCTATTGCGCTCACTACGTTGCCCTGTTTGTCGACCAGAATATCGACGTGCACTTTTCCCTCTTCATCTGGCACAACAGCATCAGGATTTCTGGTCATTGTACCACCGCCCTGAATTGACCAGCCTCCACCTCCACCCTTTCCACCAAATACACCTTTACCTTCAATGAGTCCATTTGGATTACCCACGTTTCCGGTCTGGTTGTCACTTCCGTCACCGGTCTGTCCGCCTCCGTTCTGAGAGTTTTTTTGAATCAGATCAGTTGCCTTTCCTGTTTTCGGAGTTTCCTGGGTGGGTGTTTGGGAGTCAGAGCCTTTGGGAACTGTCGTAGTAGAAGTTTGCTGTGTCTGCACATTCTGAGTTGCAGATGAAGACGATGCCGAAGAGGCAGGATTGGGGTCCTGGGTGTTGTTTTCGGAGGGATTCAGGACCTCATTATTACCCGATCCCACAGAACTATTTCCCCAGTCGGCCAGCAGATCCATTTCGACACTGAGCGAGCCCAGCGGAGGATCCGGCTTCTCGCAAGTCACGAATTGTATCAGCGCCAGAAAAATCAGCACATGAACTACAACGCTCGACGCGAATGCCCCTCTTGAATGTGTAGTTGGAAAAAATTCCATTACTCGTCCTTTTGCGGTTTTGTTGCTACAACAACTTTCCAGCCATTTATCTTGGCCAGACTAACCATCTCGATTGTTTCTCCGGTAGGTACAGTGCGGTCTATGTTCAGAACAAGGTTTTTGTCGGCCCTGCTTTCCATGATTGCCCTGATGCGCAGTTCGACCTGCTCTTTAGGCAATTCAGCATTGTCTACCAGATACCTCAGATCGGGTGTTATGGTAAGTGTTACAGCATTAGCCGCTGTTGGTTCAGTTCCTTTCGTCTGAGGAAGGTTTACCTGCTCACCGTTCACCACCATGGTACTCATGATAATGAAGAAAATGAGGAGCAGAAAGACCAGGTCGGAGATCGAGGACATATTGGCCTCGGCCGATACTTTATTTCTTCTACCGAAGTCCATAGGCAGGATTAGTTACCGGGTGTTTCAAGTATATCCACAAACTCCATCGCACGGGCTTCCATTCTATGGATAACCTTGCCTATACGCGATACCAATGTATTGTAGGCTACATAGGCGATGATACCTACGATGAGACCGACAACCGTGGTAATCATGGCCAGCATCATTCCTCCTCCGAGTTTATCCAGCTGAGGTCCTTCAACCTGAATCTTGTGGAACACCTCAACCATTCCTATAACGGTACCCAGGAATCCCAACATGGGGGCGGCACCTGCTGACGTGGCCAGGAATGAAACATTCTTCTCGAGGCTGTATATCTCAAGTTTTCCTACGTTCTCTATAGCGGCCTTAACATCGCTCATGTCCCGTCCGATTCTGCTGATACCCTTTTCCAGAATTCGCGCCACGGGAGTATTGGTTGTGGCACATAAGTTCTTGGCGGCATCCACTTTTCCTTCCTTGATGTATTCCCGAATCTTGCCCATAAAGTTGCCTTCCTCCTTAAGCGCTTTATTCAGCGCCATGGAGCGTTCAACGAAGATGTAGACGCTGATGACCGAGAGCAGAATCTGAGGTATGTAGATGTACGCACCCTTGATAAACTCGTCGATGATGCTGATCTCAACGGTCTTTCTCACAGCGTCCGTTGCGCCGGCAAGATCCTGGCCTCCAACGGTGAGGCTGCCTTCCTGAAGAAAAAATAAAAAATTGATGTAGTCCATACGGTTAGTGGTTATCTCATTCCCGGTTGTCTTTGTGGGAACGCTGCAAGGTGAATTTTATTTAGTGCTTCCCGAACAAC
>JBEAZL010000115.1:0-8935 GCA_041170085.1 Bacteroidota bacterium | reverse complement strand
ACGCAGACTTTCCATAAGCAGACCGCACGGAATGCCAGTGATTGCTCTGCCATGAATTGCCGAAAAGCCGGATGTCTCTGAGGGGAATCTTTTGGCCCTTCTGACCTTCTACAGGAACAGTGAGCATCAACGATCCGTTGACACCGAGTATGGTGTATCGGTTACGGATCGTTTGCTTGCAATAATGATCGGCTATTCCGACACTAGCTCCCTGCAGAATCCTCTGAACCCAATGCGCAGGGGGAAATACCGATGCCGGAACTACGACCATCAGTTCACAAAACGGAAGACCCTGTCCCAGCGGATTTTGCCAGAGCCATGGTAATCCTGACGTTCCTTGGAGAACCAGATGAAAGATGCCCTTCCGACTAGATGCGTCTCAGGTACAAATCCCCAGTATCTGCTATCCGCCGAATGATGTCTGTTATCTCCCATCATCCAGTAATAGTTGTCCTTGAATGTGTATGATGACTGCTCTGTGCCGTTGATGAACACTTTTCCATCACGCACTTCAAGATCATTCTCTTCATAAACATCAATGACCCTTTTGTAAAGCTCTATGTTGGCAGGAGTGAGTTCAATGGTCTCTCCTCTGGCCGGGATATGAATGGGGCCATAGTTGTCCTGTGTCCAGGTGCAAAACGGATCCATGGGCGAATTCGGATACATGCTGAGGCTGTTTATCTCGACCAAAGGCTCGTTGGATACTTCGATACTCACGATATCCTGACTGTTTTTCAACTCCTCATACTGTGAAACTGAAAGAGGTATGAGAAGCACAGAATCACGCTTACCCAGTTCAGACATCACGATATTGTATTTTCCCATGATGCGCTCAAGTGCCGCAGGTGATTTTGGCAGGATGCAGTAATTCCATGCCAGACCTTCCGGATTTTCAATGGGCTGATCATTGATAAATACCTGTCTGTCGCGAATGCTGAGATTTTCTCCCGGCAGTCCGACACAGCTCTTGATGTAATTCTCCTTCTTGTCCATGGGACGATGGCGAATTCCACCTATTGAAACCGGCTTCGACAAACCCTTCGATGCCCCGCAGTTCTTGCAAATGCCGCTTTCGAAATTCGCACGGGCCTTCGACTCATAATAGGCTCTGTTGCTGAGGTACTTATCCAGGGAGCTAAAATCGTCTGGCTGAATCCCGCTCCTCGCCATTTCAGATGCTGCCTCATAAATGGCTTCCCCGCGAAGGATTTCGTAATAATTGTGGCCCGCGTAGTATGGATCAACTATGATGGTATCTCCATAGGGATAGTTGAATACTACGGGATCGAATCTCTTCACAGAACTGTAGCCCGGCAGACGGAAATAAGGAAGCGAAAACCATTCAGTGTAGCTATTGGTCATTCCACCCGGCAATGCATTGTGCACAAAAGGCAATGAAACCGGAGTCTGGGGAACTTTGGCTCCGTATGCCATTTTCGATACGAACAGGTAATCACCCACGAGAAGACTCTTCTCCATAGAGCCGGTAGGAATCGTAAATGCTTCGAAAAGGAAGGTACGAATCACTGATGCAGCAACCACAGCAAAGATGATAGCCTCACCCCATTCACGTCCGAAAGACTTCTTCTTGCCAGTCCAGTCGCGCGGCCCGACAAACTTCACATCCTTTTCACGGAATGCAAGCAGGAAAACTGCTGCCCATGGAAGCAAGCCGAAGTACCACTGATCCTTCACAGATCTCTTGTTGAAGGCGATGCCCATCTCAACGTTGATGATCACCAGCATGATGAGATTTACTCCCGGCACAAGAAGGAGAATGAACCAGTACCATGGCCTGTGGATAAGCCTGAGCCAGGGGATGAAATGCAGTATCGGAATAAAAGCCAGGGGCGAGTTCTTACCTGCTTTTTTCATCAGGGTTGGCAAACTGGCAGCCTGAACCAATATCA
The DNA here is from genome assembly GCA_041170085.1 of Bacteroidota bacterium. Taxonomy (GTDB): domain Bacteria; phylum Bacteroidota; class Bacteroidia; order Flavobacteriales_D; family Sanyastnellaceae; genus JAWXBG01. The sequence continues at coordinate 7,022 of JBEAZL010000115.1, read as the reverse complement.
GGAGAATGAGGAGAATCCAGGGTATCATACCGGGTTGTTAGAATTTGAGAAAATCATGAATGGAATATACTCCCTTTTTGCCGTGCAGCCACTCTGCACCGTGCACCGCACCCAGGGCAAATCCCTGTCTGCTGAATGCCTCATGTCGAAGCGATATCAGATCAACTTCAGATTGCCAGTTGATGATATGTGTTCCGGGAACTTCATCTGTACGTTCAGATGTAACAGCGAGAACCTTATCATCGGGAGTATCTGACCAGGTTTCGTATTTTTTATTTTCACCGAGAATGCCTTCTGCAAGTGTTATGGCTGTGCCACTCGGTTTATCGAGCTTGTGGACATGATGGATTTCATGAACAGATGCGGAGTATTCCGGAAAACGATCCATGATTCCAGCCAGCATCCTGTTGAGGTGAAATACAACATTCACCCCTATAGAGAAATTGGATGCGTACAACAGTGTTCCACCTGAGTTAAGGGCTTCCTGCCTGATCTCCGGAAGTCGGTTGTACCAGCCGGTAGTGCCGCATACAACAGGGACACCTGCCTCAAAGCACCTTAAAATATTCCCGGCTGCGCTGTCCGGTCTGGTGAATTCAATCGCCACATCTGTTCCGGCAAGGTTCTCAGCCATCAGGGGTCTGTGGCTATCAGAAATCACAGAAATCTCATGTCCGCGCGAAAGGCACAAGGACTCGATTTCCTTTCCCATTTTTCCGTATCCGACAAGGGCAATCTTCATCTTGCAAAGATCAGAATCGAAGGCATATAGAAAAGCCCGGTCTTACATCCACGGTCTTTACCCATGAAGGACGGAGCTCAAGGCTGAGATCATCGCCCACATCGAAGTACCAGAGATGCGCATCCACATTGGCATCAATCACATTGAGCATGTACACTCCGATCAGGCTGAACCAGGAGATATCAAGCCAGCGATGATAGGTATCCTGCAACTCGTCGAGCTGTGCCGCATTATAGGGGGTATCGTTCACTGTTGCATCATTGCCGTCGCTGGCTGCTATCAGGGCATCGCGGTAAGTCCGGTATTTATCTCCGTTGTAGATGATAAATCCTGCAGCCACTCCCATACCAGTCCAAACTACCGGAGCCTTCCACCATTTGCCATTGTATATCTGGCCTGCTCCGGGCAGCACGGCCGACAAAACGGTAGCCTTCATCGGACTGTGTTCCATGTGCCATTTTTCACTCCATTTACTCCTGTTCACGTCGGGCAGACTGTCGGTTTTTTGGGCAAACGACAGATTGCATAGGAGTAATACCGTAAAAAGACTAATGAGACGCATGACACCGCAAAGAAAAGGCTGAACGGCCAAAAGCAGCAGTTATTTAATTCGATGTAACAAAGTTTTTGATTCACAACCACTTATATCGAATCAGTTAAACCATTATACCTGTTTTTCACGGGTGCATTGGTTAATAAGTGTTGGCCTGTTCGGGTGGGGGGGCGAACTAACCTCATAATTTTATTCTACAAAACCAATCCGTTAACCACATGAATACCAAAATGATTGTTGCTGCACTTGTTGGCAGCGTTGCATCTTTTCTCCTTGGCTGGGTAGTATGGGGAATGCTCATGATGCCTTACTACGAAGCGAACACAGTGAATTACCCCGGACTTTTCCGCGATGAAGCCACCATGCGTTTATGGGCGATTTATGTCGGCCAGCTGGCCTGGAGCGGATTACTCGCATACATTTTCTCTGCCTGGGCCAATATCAGCACCTTCGGTAAAGGATTTGTGGGGGGAGCCATCGTGTTTGGATTGGTTTCTCTGGGTATCAATTTCATGATGTTCGCCCAGTTCAACCTGCATACCTACCAGGTCTATATTATTGACACACTGATCAATGTTGCCTTCGGTGGTATCGTTGGTGGAATCATCGCCTTCGTGCTCGGATACGGCAAGAAGGCTGCTGCCTGATCTTTCAGAAATACAAATCCCCTGTGTCAGTCGAATGTGCTGAACACAGGGGATTTTTTATTGTCAGAATTTCTGACGCAGCCTATAGCTCCAGCATATCGATGATTCTCTGGAGATCATCATCAGCCGTAAACGGAATCTCAATCTTGCCCCTGCCCTCTTCGTTGCGCTTCAGAGCGGCCTTCTTGCCGAATTTCAGACGCAGGTCTGCCTGCATCTTTTGAAACTCGAGTGGCAGGATGGTCTTGGCGCTGAAAAGTTTTGGCCTGTCGTCATGTTTTACCAACTCCTCAACCCGACGAACACTCAGATCCTTTTCGATGGTCTGCTTGTAGATTCTGAGCTGAAGGGCTTCTGATCCGGCATTGATAAGAGCACGGGCGTGTCCCATGGAAATCTTCTTTTCGATGATGCCGATTTGTATTTCGGGTGGCAGTTTGAGCAGGCGAACATAGTTGGTCACCGTTGTCCTGTCCTTCCCCACACGTTCCGCAAGCTGTTCAGTTGTGAGATCGCACTCCTCCATCAGACGCTTGTAGCTGATAGCTACTTCGATCGCGTTTAGGTTTTCGCGTTGTATGTTCTCCACCAGAGCCATTTCCAGCATCGACTGGTCATTGGCAGTGCGGATATATACCGGCAATTCAGAAAGTCCGGCCAGCTGAGCCGCGCGGAACCGGCGTTCACCGCTGATGATCTGGTATTTGTTCGCAGATACCTTTCGAACCGTGATGGGCTGTATCAGTCCGTGCTCGCGAATAGACTGAGCGAGTTCCTGCAAAGGCAGCTCGTCGAACTGGGTTCTTGGCTGATAAGGGTTAGCCTCAATCTGCCCGATTTTCAGCACGGAGATGGGTCCTGCAACGTGACCAATTTCCATGGGAGCAGCCACGTCGGCCACGGCCTTCTTGTCTGCTTTAGCTGAAACAGGTGCACTTTCCAGCAACGCACTTAATCCTCTTCCTAACGCCTGCTTCTTAGCCATTGTCTATTGCGATGTATTTGTCTTCGTTTTTAATTCTTGTCATTTCATTCTTCTGCAGAAGCTCGCGGGCGAGGTTGAGATAATTGATCGCTCCCTTGCAACTCGCATCGTGCATGATCACAGAGTGCCCGAAGCTCGGTGCTTCGCCCAATGTGGTATTGCGGTGAATGATGGTATCGAACACAATCTCCTGGAAGTGCATGCGAACTTCGTCTACAACCTGATTGCTCAGGCGGAGACGGGTATCGTACATGGTGAGGAGAATACCTTCGATGGTCAGATTCGGATTCAGCTTCTGCTGTACAATTTTGATTGTATTCAGAAGCTTACCCAAACCTTCCAGAGCGAAGTACTCACACTGAACCGGAACGATAACGCTGTCAGAGGCTGTGAGGCTATTGACAGTTACAAGTCCGAGAGAAGGAGAGCAGTCAATGATGATGAAATCGTATTCGTCGCGAATCTTGTTGAGTGCATTGCGCATCATGTACTCGCGGTTAGGCATGTTGATCAGCTCAATTTCCGCTCCCACCAGATCGATGTGCGAAGGAATCAGATCAAGACCCGGGTTCTCCGTTTTGATGATCACGCCTCTCGGATCAACATCGTTGATCATACACTCATACAGACTTGTCTTGACCTCATTCAGGTCCATGCCCACCCCGCTGCTCGCATTGGCCTGCGGGTCGGCATCCACAAGCAATGTGCGGAACTCCAGGACTCCCAGGCTGGCTGCGAGATTGATCGCTGTGGTCGTTTTGCCCACGCCACCTTTCTGATTCACGACCGAAATGATCTTTGCCATCTTCGTTTGTTTTCTGTTTTCTTTTTTGTGTGCTATAGCTCCCAACTCTGGCCTATCGATGGAAGCATGAGCTTCACACCGGCGGCTTCAAAGTTTGAAATGGTCTTTTGATGATCGATGCGTATGTACGGGAAAGTATCGAAGTGCATACCGATGATGTTGCTGCACTGGATGTATTCCGCAGCTACCAGGGCATCCTCCGGTCCCATGGTGAAATTGTCGCCCATACAGAGGAATGCAAAATCAGGTTTATGCATCTTGCCAATCAACTGCATATCCATGTGAAGTGCAGTATCTCCGCTGTAGTAAAACCGCTTTCCCTCGATTTCAATGACAAATCCCATCGGGTTACCGGCGTAGGTGCCATCGTTGAATACACTGCTGTGAACTGCATTAACCGCTTTCACCTTCCATTTCCCGAAATCCCAGCGGCCCCCTATGTTCATGGGATGATACTTCAGTCCCTTCGCTCCGTAGTAACTGGCTATTTCATAGGCAGCCACGACAGTAGACCCGTTAGCTGAGGCGATTGTCTCGACATCTGCCACGTGATCGCCATGTCCGTGCGATAACAGAACAAAATCGGCCTTGATGGTGTTGACGTCGATACTTTTGGCGAGTTCATTAGGAGAAATGAACGGATCGAAGATCAGTTTGATCTCGCCAGATTCAATTCCAAAGCAACTGTGTCCGTAATAAGTGATTTTCATATTCTGCCTCAACCTAAAAAAATTGGCTTACCGGTTCCCCGGACAAGCCAACCTGTTTCATGCTTCAAAAATATCGTGAAACGGAGGCAGGAACCGTTTTTTGGGCATAATAGTTTTACACACGAACGCTGTGGAATGCCTGTGTATAAAATGTTAACGACTTTTGTAAACCCTCATTATCACTACATTCCATGACGACCATCATCAGTGGGACTAACCGGCCCGACAATTACACCATATCCATTGCTTCACTTTTTTCTGAAATGTTGACCGGTTTGGGTGTTCAGAATCAGGTTCTGGACCTGAGGGCTCTGCCAAAAGATTTTGCATTTAACGATCTGTACGATTCAAAGAGCCCGACATTCGAGTCTATCATCAGACAGTACATCACTGAAGCTGACAAGTTTATCTTCATTGCACCTGAGTACAATGGCAGTATACCCGGAGTGTTGAAGACATTCATAGATGGTATCCCGCCTAAATACTGGACTGATAAAAAAGCACTACTCATCGGACTCAGCGACGGACATGCAGGAAATATGCGCGGACTTGAACATCTGACAGGCATACTTCACTACCTGAAAGTTCATGTGCACTACAACAAGACCAAGCTTTCATACATAGGTAAGTCCTTTGACCGCAATGCCCTTCAGGCCGACGATCGCACCGACCAGCAACTCAGACGTCAGGCTCAGTATGCTGCTGCATACTGACGGATCAATGAGCTATCTGAATGGTCTTTGATGATACTCCGCCCGGATTTCGAACGACGAGCACATAGCTGCCGGAATCAAGTCCGCTGACATCTATATCCCTGCGAAATTCATGGTCTGCCTGCACTGATGTCTTCATGACACAGCGTCCGGTCATATCCAGAATGTCGATCCTGCACAAGCCGGGTGTAGAAACAGTGCCCGCGATGGTTAGTATACCGTCGGCAGGTACCGGGAATGCCTGAAGTTCAGTTACGACGGCATTCAATTGCGGCAGTCCAACACTTGCATCGCCATTGGCAAAAGCGTATTGTCCCTTTTGCAATACATCAATACGGATGTTTCCGTTACCATTAAAAATATCACCGGTTGTGAGGGTATAATCTCCGTAGACCTCCCATGGCTGCGAGGCATCAGCGCGATAAACAAGCACGGCATCAGTCTCTGTGTCACCGAACAGGTCATAATCAAGTTCAAACTCATCGGAACCACGGTAATAAATGCGACCTGCCAGCCCTGTACCTTCAGGCCAGAAACCATCTACTGACCAGTAATGGGTACCAGATATCGCATAGATTCCCTCACCGAGATTCTCATCATCCGGACCACTCCACACGTGCTCGACCCTGACAAAAGTTGAATCGACAATCACTTCGTCGAACAACCTGAAATCCACATATGGAATATTCGAGTTGAAAGGTTCATCAGGATAGATAACCACTTCATGATCCATCCTGTTTTGATTCAGCCTGTTGTGACCATTCAACACAATCATGGCGGGCTCCAGGCTGCTGTTGATGTTCACGGTAGAGAATTCTCCGGAAACGATGACCTGAAATTCTTCACGTTCCCAGTTATTTCCGATGACAGTAACATCAAGAGGTACCTGGGTATAAAACTCCGGACACTCTCTTAGCTTCTGCTGTATGTGTATCTCCACGTTCCAATCATCTCCCGCAGGTGCAGCGGCGAATGAGTCCACAACGAACGTAGCGAAACCGGGCAGGTAAATCTGCGCATCGAAAAACGGATCGAGGTCAAGCCCTGTCTCATCCTCCAGCCATGTTTTAAACTCGTCCGGAGTCATATCCGTGTATGAATGATTTTCGATAACACCGCTCATACCCTGTCTGAACAGCTCATCACCCATGTAACCACGAAGGTTGTGCATCACAGAGGCTCCCTTGTAGTATGTGTGTCTTCCATAGATCTGTTCATCCGGCATGGGCGACATCGGATGAAATCCTTCATCATCGATGTGCGCATTTTCGAGCACATACAACTGGTTTTCTTTCACCGTGGTGATGAACTCTTCCTCTCCATCCATCCATTCCACCATGAGGTGACTGCTGTATTCTGCCGGACCTTCCTTGAGCCACATGTCGTTATGCACATGAGGTGCGATGAGATCTCCCCACCAGTGATGTCCCAACTCATGCGACAAAAGGCTGTTATTGTCGCTGATGGCCTGACCGACCATGAACTGCGGATATGCAATGTTGGTAGGAATTTCAAGCGCACCGTCCGTGGTCAGAACATACCCTACCCTTGACCAACCATTCGGACCGTACCAGTATTCGCAGGCATCTATGGCATCGCCAAGATTGACAAATACATTCTGCATAGCAGCCATATTGTTTGGTTTGGCCCTGAGGGTAACCGGTACATCGCCGTAGACACCGGAATGGGTGTATTCGTAGTTCACATAATCGGCCACTGCAATAGCGCTCAGGTGTGTCGGAATCTGCTGAAGAAGTTCAAAGGAGCGGATTACTGTGTCGCCTTCCAATGCTGTTTCACCGACGAAATCACCCTGACACCACGCGCGGTATGTTCCGGCGCTTTTTACATGATAGCGGTATGTCGC
>JBEAZL010000114.1:0-5110 GCA_041170085.1 Bacteroidota bacterium | reverse complement strand
TCAGAATCCGGGACCTCCGCTATCCGGGTATATCCAAACCCGGTTACCAGTGAACTCCGGGTTGGAGTTGACTTTCTGAACGGATCATTTTACTCCATCACGTCTGCCGATGGCCGGGTGGCCCAGTCAGGAACTTTGATTGGCACAAGCCCGTTTATTGACTGCGAGAATCTCATGAATGGCTTGTATCACCTCAGGCTACAACACGAGACAGGGGTATATGTTACGCCGTTCGTGAAACAATAGGCTCAGTCAAAAAAGAAAAGGCCGGACATGTTCCGGCCTTTTTTATTGTCAAACGATCCCTCTAGTGGTCACTACCATCATTTCCCTCTTTACAACATCCGTCCAGCCTTTCGTAAGCTGCTGGGTCAGGGGCAAGATCATCCGCTGCATAACCCGCCATTACAATGGCATGGCGTATTCCATCAGGCGCGATTTTCTTCGGATTATACCAAACTGTAATCTCCTGTTTGGGTACATCAAGCTCAACTGATTTCACTCCGTCAACATTCTCCAGCGCTGTAATGATCTGCGGCTGGCATGTTTCACAACGCTCACAGTGATTGCAGAAGATTTTAGTCGCGATGACAAGCTTCTCAGATTTCATTGCGGGGGTGAAGCCCGAAATACTCAAAGTAATCAAAACGACCAGAGACAATGCAGCTGATTTCATCGTACGAAATTTGTTACCCCAAATATACACCCACCTCACCTTTCAAACAATCTACTGTTGGCTGTCTCGTTGTGAGATCTAACGACCCAACCTGGTTCAATTCTTATCCAAGTCAGCATTAGATAGACACCACCTATTGTATCAGAGACAATAAACTAGAGTACGTTTGAGGTGCAACATTCAGAATTGGCTTAACCTTTTCATTGTAACTCTTTATTAGGCCATCACAACTCACCTCCATGGAGGCAAAATCATTACGGTACTTTTCCTCCAGATTTTGATATGTCTTCAGGTAATTCGCACAAATACCCTTTAACTCATATAGAAAAGTTGGGATTTGTTGTAAGAGCTCACGAAATTCATCCACAAGCTCAATCAACTCAGCCAGCTTCACGGCCATCTCCTTTTCAAAATCATGGAAGGCCATTGACCTAAACTCTGAAAATGGTGCCTTTGCCATTTGTGTTGAATCCTTTTCGTATTCAGCTTTCTCGGACTTCAGACGATCATTGTACATGATGCGCATTTTTCGATACTCCGAAGAAAACTTTGTCAACTCAGAAATGAATGCTGTATCGGCTAACGCATACTCCTTCAGGGACTCAACCAGAATACTCAAGTCATCATATGCTTGCCTCGTCATTAAAACTCTCTCAACCTTTTCCTTGTACTTATCCGTACTTCCTCCCCACAACCTCGAAATGAACTGGGCCACCGCGATTAACCCAGCGCCGACACCAGCCTGACCAACCCCTGAATCTCCACCCGAAAAAGTGCCCGTCATTACTAGCACACCTCCTGCCATCTCAGCATACTCACTTACCTTATCAGCTGTATTTCTCAGGTGCTTATCGTCCCATATATCTGTCCTAAGACTGAAATTTCCTAAAAGGAGCTGAATATTATTCATGAATGTTAGAATCGTGATTCCGCGCTCCATTTGACTCATGGCCTCTAATCCGCTGTTATATCTTGTCATCAAAAGCTCAACCTTTGAGCCTTCCAGATTGCCAATTGTCAACTTCAGGTTCTCAACTAGTTGATCACTATCGCCCTTCTTGGCAACTTTCTGTGCTATATCCAAGATTGAAACTCCAACCTGGCTTTCTTGCTCCTGAATGCTTGATTGAAGGGTACTAATTTCATTGAGGCTTTCTTCAAACTGAATAGTCTGAACTGTTGGGAACTCCGTTGGAATAATATCCTGTGCAGAGTAATCAACATAAAACATCAGCATGTTGGCGCTGAACATAAGGGCAATAAACTTTTTCATTAGGATGAATTTTTCGCAAATCTTATTCTGCCATATTTTCCACAAAACCTGAAAACCCCTATAACTAACTGCGTATATCTACGTTTTTAAATGACATTCCTACGCATAAACTCATCTAACCCGATCCGCGATAATATCTGATGATATCTTTCGCCCATTAACCAAAAGCCAATCACATGAAAAAGCAAACGATTATCGGAGTACTCATTGGACTGCTCATCGGCGCAGGCGCAACTTATTTATGGTGTCCAAGGAATTGTGATAACCTATCCTCATTTGAGCGGATGGTTTTCGGAAACGGTATTTCAAATAATCTAGAACCTCAACCTGTTTCCCGAGCTGAAGCTGCCAGATGGGTAGGCTCTTACTGCTCAGGTCTCCCGGTGCTCCAAAATCAAAATGGAAGTGCCCTAGAGGGATGGTTTATTGACAGGCGGCTACTCGCTGAAATGCTCGATACAGTGGAATACGCCGGACAGAGACACATCCCTATTGGGTCTTATGCCTACCTCGCGAAAAAAGACAACAATGAACACACTCTCATATGGGGCGCTGCAATAGAAATCAATAAAGAAACCATACTAATCGACAATAATTTGTGGGACTACATTGATCCATGCCCTAACCGCTGCCCCGACAAAAATGGATTCTGAGAATCTATCATGCTCAAGGCCACTTTATACATAATACTTCTCCTTACATCAACCATCGGCATCCGGAGGTGGCATAAACTGTCGCCTCCGTTTCGGTGGTTAAATGGATTCGTGTGGCTAAACATTCTCATTCTGGCTGGTTCATACTGGGCGGCCCTTGAGCATGCAAACAATCTTCCCGTATTTCATATCTATAACGTTCTTGCGCCAATTGTAGCGGGAGCATATTTCTATGCATGGGTAAAGCGCAAAAAACCAATCATGCTGCTTTCGGGGGCCAGCTCGGTGTTCGCACTGCTAAATGCGCTATGGATTCAGTGGTGGACATCCTTCCCTACTACATCCAATGCTGTCAATGGCATCTTGTTCAGCGCAATTTGCATGATGGCCTATCTCGACATACTCCACCACCACATTGCGGCTCCAGGCTGGAAAAACGACCTCCTTCTCACAACCACCGCCTTCTTTATCTACTTCAGCACAATGGGAATTATCTGGGGCCCATATAATATCGCGCTGACCCGTGTTGTCGACTATGGCATTTTTCACCTGATCAATGCATGCATCAATCTGCTTGTTTTTCTTTTATTTGGATATTCTATCTACCTGAATACCCGACGTGCTGAACACTGAGGCCGACATCTACCTTGTTCCAATAACCGTGGCATCCCTGCTGCTCGTGGTAGCCGTCTCCATCTTCGGATTCTTCGCGCTATACCGCAGAAAACAGCAGCTATTTGCCCGGGACAAAGAAAACCTCAGCCGTGAATTTCAGAACATGTTGCTCCGGTCTCAAATCGAAATATCGGAGCAAACCATGCAGAACATTTCACAGGAAATTCACGACAACATCGGACAGCGGCTTACGCTGGCGGCCATGCAACTCAATAATCCGGAACAAGCCCGGATAAAATCAAGCCGGGAGTTAATCAACGAAGCGCTCCGGGACCTCAGAAGCATCAGCAAAAATCTCAGCGGCAAATCCATTCTTGAAAACGGACTGGAGCTCGCCATTGAGCGTGAGGTCTCGCTTATCAACTCAGGTGGCATTTCATGTGAGTTCACATGTCATGGCGATTCCGGACCACTTTCTGAACAGGAAGAGGTCGTTCTTTTCCGTTGCGTCCAGGAGGCTTTGCATAATGCCCTTCGTCATTCAGGCGCCACCCGAATCATCGTAAACATGATACAAAACAGTCAAGATCTCTCTGTTAGTGTTTCTGATAATGGCCGCGGATTCCCTCCCGAAAAAATTCATTCCGGCCAGGGATTGTCCAACATGGGTGACCGCATGAAAATCCTGGGCGGAGTTTTAGATATTAGCAACGATAACGGGACAACTGTAAACCTCAGGATTCATCAAAGAATATAAATTAAGAATGATTCGATTAGCCATTGCCGATGATCACAAGCTCATTCGCAAAAGCCTCTGTTCCATGCTCGAGGCTGAAGGAATGCAGGTGGTTGCTGATGCAGACAATGGAAAAGAACTTCTCGAAGCTCTCTCTGGTCTAGCCGCAGATGTGGTCCTGATGGATATCAACATGCCCACCCTTGACGGCATCGAAACGACCAGAAAACTGACCAGCCTCGGCTCAACGCCCTATGTCATTGCGCTCAGCATGTTCGATGATGATATTCACGTCATACGCATGATACGCGCCGGGGCAAGGGCATATGTCCTGAAAAACGCTCCCCCTGAAGAACTCATCCGGGCCATTAAGGATGTCTACGAAAAGGGATATCATTTTTCAGACCTCGTCAGCGGAAGGCTCATCAAGTCAGTTCAGGACATTGACACATCAACGATCCACGACCCAACCTCACTCAGCGAAAGGGAGCTTACATTCCTTAAACACTGCTGCACAGAACTCACCTACAAAGAAATCGGCTCTGCCATGCACGTCAGCCCTAGAACCGCTGAGGGATACGGCAAACAACTCTGTGATAAACTTGGACTTAAAACCCGCGTGGGGCTGGTTCTCTATGCCATCCGGCATAAACTATTCAATCCCTGACAGGCTTCATCAGCTTTCGATTCGAAATTTCTGTCAGTCCCCTCTCGCCCGGGTCGAGCACGATTCTGAAACCTGTCGTTGAGTCAGCCTTTCCGCGTTGATATAATCTTCTTGTCCAGGGCAAGGCTGCAGCAACAGATGTATTCCATGAGCCTCCCTTTGCGCATTCTCCTCCCCTATACTTTTCTACTACTCTCTTATCATTAACAACAGTGTTTATTCCTTCCATCAAGCCCTTCTTGTACTCAGGGTACTTTCTGCATAACGAATCAATTCTGGAGTCCAACATGCACAAACGAGAATAAATTTCCTCTGCAGATTCAACTGATCGCGCCGCCACAGAAGGAAGCCGGGGAAACGGGTATCGATCCTGTCTCCAGAATACATGAATTCCCGACATACTATCCGTATCAAAATCTGTCACCCACTCCCAGACATTTCCGGGCATATTAAATACCCCCCTGTCGCTCTCATAACCTGACAGAACAAC
>JBEAZL010000113.1:0-10655 GCA_041170085.1 Bacteroidota bacterium | reverse complement strand
TGGCGGTCAGTTGTGCCTGTCTGCAACTCAGTAGAGATCAGCATGGCACAGGATAAAAAAACTATCTTCAAAGTTCCTATAGGGTAGAACACAACGATGGGATTTGGAGTTTGTACGCTATTCAGGTTCAAAAGGTTTACCACAGATTTTTAATACCGGTAGTTTATCATCATCTATTTCACTGACGATCATCATGATAAGTTCCCGGTAATTGGCTTTTTTTTACATCAATTTCATATTCAAATGAGACATAGCATAGCCACAGCAGCCATTATCGCAATCTCCTCTTTCTTCCATGTGAAGGCTCAGGATACACTCACCGTCCTATACATCGGAAATGAGTATACATCGCTGAATTCGCTGCCGACCATGGTGGAGCAGGTCACCGAATCTCTGGGAAATCACGTTGACTGGTATTCTGTAAGTCCCGATGGATTTACGCTCGAGGCGCATAGTTCAAATAATCAGACCACCAGTGCACTGTCAGCTCTTGAATGGGACTTTGTAATCATTCAGGAAAAAGTCTCGCAGCTGGGCCTGGATAACAGTTCCTTTGCCAGCGACGTCATGCCATATGCTCAGGATATTTGCGACGGAGCCAGGCAGGCAAACCCCTGTGTAAAACCCGTTTTTTTCATGCCGTGGGCAGGCGAGGAGGGTGACCCACTCAACTGTCTTCAGTATCCCTGGGTTTGCACGAATGAAGAGCAGGGAGACACTTTAAAATCCCGCACGCTTCAATTGGCCGTTTCCAATGATGCATGGTGCGCACCGGTGGGCGAAGCCTGGAACTGGTTAATTGACCTGAGCGACGGGTCAATTCCCATGTACACCGCAGATGGAATCTCACCTACTCCTTCGTCCACATACCTGTCTGCCTGTGTTTTGTATTCTGTCTTGTTTCAGGAAGTTCCCGATGGTGCCTATTTCCCAGGACAATTGGGTGAGGAAAACGCCGAACTCATTCAGGCTGTGGCAGGAAATACTGTAATCGGCTCAGCTTCCGAATGGAACTTCACACCGCTGGTGTGGGCAGATCTGATTTTCGAAACGGGTCCGATTTTCACAACGGTGCTGCTGGATGCCAGTGCAGCGGTTGACTCTGTTCAGATTGAATTCGAGGATCAGTTACTGGTTTGGGAGCCGGGTGGCAGTGGCGCTTTCACCTTAGGGTCTGGTTGGATACCATACTACTTAACCATCTATTCTTCATGTGGCAATGCCGAGTATCTGGATTCTCTGTTAATACCGGTATCTGTTACTGAAATGAATGGGTTTCAGCCGGTAAGAACTTTTCCCAACCCCACAAGTGGGCCAATCAGTGTATTGGTTCCTCTCACAGGGTGGTATGATATCGTAATCCTGGATGTGAACGGTTCGGCTGTCTTCAGAGACCGCCGCAAAATCGAAAAGGATGTCGTTAATCAGATTTTCCCGGCTGACCTGAGCTGTGGTATATACACCATCTTGCTCCTGGGAGACTCGGTAAACTACAGTGCGAGGGTTATGAGATTGCCAGATTGAAAACGCGGGAAAAATCTTCCCGGGATCAGTAACTCACCAGAACATTCAGATTTCCGGTCAGGGCTTTTTCAAAGCCAACCAGGTCTCCGTCATACAACTCTCGGACAATCAGGTTAAATGATACCGGCTCATTTCCTCCCAAAAGGGCAGGGGAAATTTGCACCACGCCGTCAGTAGCAACGTATGTGCGAACAGGAAGTATAGGGTCATTTTCGTTTACCTCATGGGCGACGATCTCCATCTCAACCTCATCATCACCCACATATATCACGCTTTCTGAAACGTCACTGATTTCAATGATGAGATTCACGTTATGGGTTCCGGTCTCTCCCTCAATCTGTACATCAGCCGAACAGTAATACCTTCTTGAGAGAGCCTCGCCCTCTATCGGAATAATGTAGTTAGCATCCAGAAGAGGGTACTGAGTTCCAACCCATGACATGGCTCCACATCCGCAGGAATAAACCGGATTTACATAGTCAGGAGTCTTTTTGCATCCTGAAAATAACGCTGAAACACCCAGAATGGCAAGAAAAGGCAGCGCACGAAAGGCAACGCGGTTGTAGAATTTGTTCATCTGACACAGTATTACGAACAGCGAAAATAAGCTATTCTGTGAAATCAGGATAAAGCAGGTACTTACGTCTGGTTTGCCTGTACCTTTCCAGATCATCCTGCCAGCTTCTTGAAATTTCGTCGGCACTCATACCTGTGGTGACTTGCTTTCTCAATTCATCAGTTCCCGCGAGCTTATCGAAGAAGCCCGGGCTGCTGAAAAATCGCTCACCCATGTCACTTTCATGATACATGGAGATCAGCCAATCCAGGTAAATCCTTCTTGCTGAAGTGAAATATATACTTCCAAAAGCTGTGAGGTCATGCCCTTTGCATGTCTCTCCCTCGTACAAAGGGTCTGTGACCGTGCCAGGTATGTCGCGGGGTGTAAAGGTGATTTTACCTGAGGGACACCCCGGGTAGCCTATGAGACAGAATGGCAAATCTGTGCCGCGTCCTACACTGACTATCGTTCCTTCAAAAAAGCACAGGGAAGGGTACATATAAATGGCCTCCGGGCTGGTTAAGTTCGGTGAAGGTGGCACAGGGCACATGTAGAGGCTATCGTGCGCATAACCGTCGCACGTTATCACCTTGAGGTCACATCGCAGAGAGTCGGCAAGCCACCCTTCGCCATTGATCATTCCCGCCAGTTCACCCACTGTGCATCCATGGACTACTGGGATCTGATGCATACCGACAAAGGATCTGAATTCAGGTTTAAGCACAGGACCATCGATGTAAAAACCGTTAGGATTGGGTCGGTCGAGAATGATAACTTCCTTTCCGCTTTCAGCTGCTGCCTCCATGATGTAATGCATGGTGCTGATATAGGTGTAAAACCTGGCCCCTACATCCTGAATATCGAAAAGGATGCAATCAACATCCGCGAGCATGGCTGCAGAGGGCTTTTTGTTTTTTCCATACAAGGACACCAGCGGTATTCCTGTTCTGATGTCTTTACCATCGGCTACAGTTTCACCGGCGCCATGATCACCTCTGAACCCATGTTCCGGCGCGAAAATCCGCACAATGTCCATTTTTAAACTTACCAGGGTATCGACAAGATGCACCGGGCCAATCAATGATGTGTGGTTGGCTACAACTGCTATTCGCTTTCCTTTTATCAGGGGGAGGTAATCTTCAATCTTTTCTGCGCCCGTTCTCATTTCCCTCACCGGCAGGTTCGGGGCATCAGAAGCGGATCTCGCCACGTTTTCAGTGCAGCTGATGCCCAGAAGGATAAGCATAAAGGAAATGATCTTCATGCGGCTAAGTTGCGACGAATGTATCCATCCACTTTCCATATCTACATTTGAACCATTCACAATTGATATTGAATTTCCCCAGATTCATAGCTGCAAGGATCATGCACAGTGGTGAGCGAAACCAGTTTTCGCGCCCCATTGTGAAAATTGCCACTGTCGGAATCGCTGTTGGCGTAGCCCTCATGATGGTTTCATTTGCTGTTGTCCGTGGATTTCAGGCCGAGATCAGAAACAAGGTTATTGGCTTTGGAAGTCATTTTCAGGTTGTGGCCGGACTCGAAAACTCGAGCAGGGATTCGCAGGAAATGCGAACGGACACTGCAGTGTACAACGAACTGAAAAGGGTGGAGGGTGTCCGTCATGTTCAGGTTTATGCCAACAAACCGGGTATTCTCGAAACGAATGAGGCCATTCAGGGCGTGGTGATGAAGGGAGTTTCTTCTGACTTTGACTGGTCTTTTTTTCAGGATAAGCTCAAAGAAGGTGAATTGCTCAGAACCGACAGTGCCGGCAGATTTGAGCTGATCATTTCCGGCTACATGGCGAGAAAGCTCAAATTGAAAGTGGGCGATAAGGCCGGATTGTATTTCATCAACAACGAAGCTGATGCCCGTCAAAGAAACTTCCGCATAACCGGCATTTATGAAACGGGACTTCAGGATTTCGATGAACAATACGTTTTTCTGGACATTGCTCACATTCAAAGGCTCAGCGGATGGGGTTTTCAGCTCCAGCTGTTTGCTGATACCTCCTGTAAATCAGGAACGCCAACCATTGAAGGGACGATATACAACGACTCTGGAAACATTGACTGGAAGTGGTCTGTGAGTGACTGGAAGGGAAGAGGACCACACCCCTTCAAACCTTTATCCGATACCAGTTTTTTCGCGATAGCAACTGATACAGATACGAAGTTGTCTGATACGGCATGGGTTCATCTGAAGAAAGTTTTCGAAATGGGCCCGTGTGGTCAATGGAGCATGGAATACAAAACCTCCGGTGGGACGGACCGCTATTATGTTGGTGGATATGAGGTCCTGATTTCGGACTATCATGATCTGAGCGCTGCAAATGACAGAATATTTCGTGCAATACCGTTTTATCTGCGATCAGTCGATATTACGAGCAGAAGCCCGGAAATATTCGCCTGGCTCGATATGCTGGATATCAATGTCGTGATCATCATTGTCCTCATGATCATCATTTCTGTGGTGAACATGACTTCAGCCCTGCTTATTCTGATTCTGGAAAGGCAGAACATGATTGGTGTGATAAAAGCCATGGGGGCAACGGATAAATCCGTGATCGGAATCTTCCTCATTCATGCCATCGTCATCATCGGACGCGGAGTGTTGTGGGGCAATGTCGTTGCTCTGGCACTGCTTCTGTTGCAGTGGAAATTCGGAATCATTGTGCTGAATCCTGAGGAATATTATGTCGATAAGGTGCCTGTCCAGTTCGATACTTTGTTCTTCGCTGCTGTTGATCTGGGAACCATTGTCGTTTGTGCATTTTTCCTATTACTTCCTTCCCTGCTTGTCACCCGCATTACACCCATTAAAGCCATTCGATTCAATTGATATCCCATCTTTGTAACCGATTTGATCCAAATGAAATATCACAATAACGTTCTTGAAACCATTGGAAATACTCCATTGGTGAAGATTAACAGGATAACCAAAGACATTCCGGCTTTGGTTCTTGCCAAGATTGAAACTACCAATCCGGGTAACTCCATCAAAGACAGAATGGCCCTGAAGATGATTGAGGATGCAGAGAAGGACGGACGTCTCAAACCCGGTGGAACGATAATCGAAGGAACTTCCGGAAATACGGGGATGGGCCTCGCCATTGCCGCAGTTATCAAGGGTTACAAGTGCATTTTTACCACAACCGACAAACAGTCGAAAGAAAAGTTTGATGCACTCAGGGCGTTTGGAGCAGAAGTAATTGTATGCCCTACAAACGTGGAGCCCGAAGATCCCCGCTCATATTATTCTGTTTCATCCCGACTTGAGCGTGAAGTGCCGAATTCCTGGAAGCCAAATCAATACGATAACCCGAGCAATGCTCAGGCCCATTATGAAAGCACCGGCCCTGAAATATGGGAACAGACTGAGGGAAAAATCACACACCTCGTCGTAGGAGTTGGCACTGGTGGTACCATCTGCGGAACCGGCCGCTATCTGAAAGAAAAGAATCCGGATATTCAGATTCTGGGCATTGATACATACGGCTCCGTATTCAAGAAATACAAGGAGACCGGGATATTCGACAAGAACGAAATCTACCCGTACATCACTGAGGGAATAGGTGAAGACTTCCTGCCACAGAATGTGGATTTCAGTGTGATCGACTACTTTGAAAAAGTAACCGATAAGGACGCTGCTGTTATGACCAGACGTATCGCCCGCGAAGAGGGGATCTTTGTTGGAAACAGCGCAGGATCAGCAATGGCGGGCCTGGTTCAGATGAAGAACCGTTTCAGTAAGGATGATGTTGTTGTTGTCATATTTCACGATCATGGCACCCGTTACCTGGGTAAAATGTTCAATGATGAATGGATGCGCGACCGTGGTTTTCTGGCTAAAGACGAGAAGACTGCCAAAGACCTTGTCGCTGCGCATCGCGATCTGAAGCTGGTAACACTCAGCCCCGGTGAGTTGGTATCACACGCTATAGGCAAGATGAAGAAATTCAGTATCTCTCAAATCCCTGTGGTGGATGATGGAAAATTCGTCGGAGCTATTGATGAAAATCTGCTCTTCAACCTGATGGTTGAGAATCCCGCTATCCTCGATGCCAGAGTCGATGCCGTGATGAAGCCGCCTTTCCCGGTGGTCAAAGAGGAAACACCTCTTCACGAGGTTTCCAAACTGATTACACGAGAGATTCCGGCCGTTGTAGTTGAGCTGGGCACAGGAGGTCATCACATCGTTACAAGGCACGATGTAATCTCTGCCATCTGATTACTTCACGAATTCAAGAAATGACCTGCGGATAATGGCCAGGCATTCTTCCATCTGAGCCTCGTTAATCACGAGAGGCGGGGCAAAGCGGATGATGTTTCCATGGGTAGGCTTGGCTAACAAACCATTGTTGGCCATAGCCATACAGAGGTTCCAGGCCGTGCTGCTCTCAGGGGTATCATTGATCACAATCGCATTGAGCAGACCCTTTCCCCTCACCAGAGTGATCAGGTTTGTTTCTTGCATCAGCTTTGTGATTCCGTCCCGGAATTGCTTTCCGAGTTTATCAGCATTTTCAGCGAGATGCTCTTCTGCAATGACGTCCAATGCAGCTATAGCAACAGCTGCGGCAAGTGGATTTCCTCCATATGTGCTGCCATGCTGACCAGGCTTGATGCAGAGCATAATTTCATCAGATGTGAGCACTGCGGAAACAGGATAAGTACCACCGGAAAGCGCTTTTCCAAGAATGAGCATATCTGGTTTTACACCTTCGTGATCACAGGCCAGAAGTCTTCCCGTGCGAGCTATCCCGGTCTGAATTTCATCGGCGATAAAGAGTACCTTATGCTCAGCACACAATTCGCTGGCGGATTTCAGATACCCGTCATCCGGTACGTTCACTCCGGCCTCGCCCTGAATCGGTTCGATGAGGAAACCGGCCACAGTGTTGTCTTTCAGGGCATTCCTGAGGGCGTCTGTATCGTTGTATGGTATGCGGATAAAACCGGGGGTATAAGGCCCGAAATTGCCGTAAGAGTCAGGATCGCCAGAGAATGAAATAATCGTGGTAGTACGACCGTGAAAATTACCGTCACAAACGATGATTTTCGCTTGATTTTCGGCAATGCCTTTTTTCTCATAAGCCCATTTTCTGCACAGCTTGATGGCGGTCTCAACCGCCTCAGCTCCGCTATTCATGGGTAAAACCTTGTCAAATTCAAAAAACTCACAGAGGTATTTCTCATACTTTCCGAGCATACTGTTGTAGAATGCCCTGGAGGTAAGCGTGAGCTTAGAAGCTTGTTCTGTCAGGGCATTGATGATTCTGGGATGACAATGCCCCTGATTAACTGCTGAGTATGCGCTCAGGAAATCGAAATACCTTTTGTTCTCGAGATCCCACACATAGACGCCCTCTCCACGATCAAGAACTACTGGCAGCGGGTGATAATTATGTGCTCCGAATTTTTCCTCCAGCTCAATTGCCTGAGCAGAACCAAACACCACATCCCTGTTGACAGCCAGATTCATTTGCTTGTATTTTGCTGCAAAGATAGGCCTTTCAGCTGATTTACATTCTGTTATGTCTGGATGAAATCCTGGTTCCCGTTACGTCATTTTTTCAGTTAGTTCAGCCGAATTCAGGCCTTCCTTTGGCGGGGGTATTGAAATATTTCGCATCATTGTGAAGAATTACCTGAACAGCCGGGGAGGAGTGAGCCTGAAAAAGTGCCGGCCTGTTCATCAACATTGAAGACATTGGTGGCAGGGATAGCGGGATTTTTCGTGGCTCAAGAATGAAAAACCGGCTGTCGTTTTGGGAGAGAGAACGACAGTTCCCCCGTGTTTCCCTGCCGCCTTTTTTACCCCTCTTGTCCGACCATCCCGATTCTGTTGGCGAACTGAAAAGTTCCGCACAATAATCTCTTGAAATGGCCTGAATCATGCCTAGTTTTGCACCTCCAAAAAAACAAGCAAACTCGGAAAGCAATGGCATCCAACGTGACTTTTACAATGATCAAGCCCGATGCGACCGCAGCAGGTCACACCGGCAAAATTCTGGACCAGATTATCGGTGCCGGATTCACCATCAAGGCAATGAAATGGACTCGACTCAGCCGTGAAGAGGCTGGTCGTTTTTATGCCATTCACCGCGAACGTGCTTTCTTCGGGGAGCTTGTCGATTATATGACCAGCGGACCAATCGTAGCCGCCATTCTCGAAAAGGACAATGCAGTGGAGGAATTCCGCAAGCTCATTGGGGCTACAGACCCACAGAAGGCCGATGAAGGTACCATCCGCCGTCGCTTTGCGACAAGCATTGCCGCTAACGCCATTCACGGTAGCGACAGCGATGAAAATGCGCTCATAGAAGGATCTTTCTTCTTTGCGCAGCGTGAACACGCCTGAGTATTCTGCGGAATACAACGGGCAGCAAACCGATAACCCATAACAACCTGTTTCCTGAAATGCAGAAAATCAAAGTTCTCAACCCAATCGTCGAAATGGATGGTGATGAAATGACCAGAATCATCTGGAAATTCATCAAAGACAAATTGATCACACCCTACCTCGATCTGGACATTAAGTATTATGACCTGGGTATTGAGAATCGCGATAAGACGGATGATCAGGTTACTGTGGATGCAGCTGAGGCTACTTTGAAGTATAATGTGGCAGTGAAGTGCGCGACCATCACTCCCGATGAAGCGAGGGTTGAGGAGTTTGGGCTGAAGAAAATGTGGAAGAGCCCGAATGGCACTATCCGCAATATCATCGGTGGCACCGTATTCCGTGAGCCGATTATCTGCAACAATGTTCCACGTCTCGTTCCGGGTTGGACCAAGCCAATCAATATTGGCCGTCATGCCTTCGGAGATCAGTACCGCGCAACGGATACTGTTATCAAGGGCAAGGGAAAGCTGACCATGACCTTCACTCCTGAAGTTGGTGAAACACAAACCTGGGAGGTCTATGATTTCAAAGGTGATGGTGTTGCGCTGGCCATGTATAATACGGACGAGAGTATTTATGGCTTCGCCCGCAGTTGCTTCAATCAGGCTCTGATGCGAGGCTGGAATCTCTATTTCTCCTCGAAGAATACCATTCTGAAGAAATATGACGGCCGTTTCAAAGACATTTTTGAAGAGGTTTACCAGAATGAGTACAAAGCCAAAATGGAGGCTGCAGGAATTACCTACGAGCATCGTCTGATTGATGATATGGTTGCTTTCTGCCTGAAGAGCGAAGGTGGTTTTGTATGGGCCTGTAAGAACTATGATGGGGACGTTCAGAGCGATATCGTAGCTCAGGGATTCGGTTCTCTCGGTCTCATGACTTCTGCCCTGATTACGCCTGATGGCAAGACTATGGAAGCTGAGGCCGCTCACGGTACAGTTACCCGTCATTACAGAATGCACCAGCAGGGCAAGAAGACCTCAACCAATCCTATCGCTTCCATCTACGCCTGGACACAAGGCCTGGCTTTCAGAGGTAAGCTGGATGGCAACGAAGATTTGATCCGTTTTGCGAATACACTTGAAAAGGTTTGTGTGGATTTGGTGGAGTCTGGAAAAATGACCAAGGACCTTGCTGTTTGTATTTATGGCGAGAAGACTACTGCGGATCACTTCCTGACCACTGAAGATTTTCTGGATGCTATTGATGCCGAACTCAGAAAGCGGATGTCATAACAGAACATATCATTTTTTGAAAAGGGCTGTTCCTGAAGGAATGGCCCTTTTTTGTTAATGACGTTGATCATTTTCACATAATGACATTCGGTTTCTGCGCACATTTGAGAAAATTCTAATTACATGAACGACGCGCATATTCACTTACTGGTTAACCATGTTCCGACCATAGGACAGGTTATTGGTTTTGCTGTTTTTCTGGCAGGATTGTTCCTGAAGAATGAGACCGTAAAAAGGACGGGTGCTGCAATTATTTTATTTGCTGCCGCTGCTGTTTTCGCTGCAAGCATGTCCGGAGAAAGAGCTGAAGAAATGGTAGAGGGTATGGCAGGGATGAACGGAAATCTGATACATGATCATGAAGAGGCGGGAGAAGCCGCTGTTACAGGTGGTATTGTTTCCGCTGCTCTGGCACTGTTATATCTTCTCGCAGCCTGGAAGCGACCTGGTTTTACCAGGATCATTTCATGGCTGATGATTCCTGCTATAGCCGTTTCAATATTTCTGCTTGCTCAGGCCTCTACCAAGGGTGGTCTTATTCGTCACCCTGAAATCGGCAGCGGCGTTCAGTCTGTTCAATCCAACGGCGGAGAACAGGGCGAGGATAATGATTGAGTTTTCCCAAAACATGCATTAGAAGATTTATTGCGATCTCCAATCGCTGTGAAAACAGTCGCCTGGCTGCAGCGTTCTCAGTAAGCATACAGTGAGTATGACTCCCTCACAAAATGCCTGATTTCGTTGTGTTTTAAGTCCTTATGACAAAGTTCTGATGCATAATTTGAGATGATGTTCCTGTCTTCGGAATGGGGAGCAAAAAAAAAGGCCGGATGATCCGGCCCTTTTTATTTTATCTGGAATTACTTCCTGTCTTCTTCAAATTTCTGCATCTCCTTCTCGAAGGTGTCCTTGAACTTTTCGTA
>JBEAZL010000112.1:0-2816 GCA_041170085.1 Bacteroidota bacterium | reverse complement strand
AATGGCCATTTTAGCGAGGAGCGGATGCAACGGCCGAGCGTAAAAATGGCCAGGGCGCTGGGAAGCTTTTTTTTGCCTTGACTTTTTTGCACCCTTTTTGTGTCAAGACAAAAAGGGTGAGAAGAACAAAATAATTCAGTTGGTTAGATATTAGGATCAACTGTTGTGAGATAACCCTAGAATCCAATTCGAATAATCAATCAACTCAACATGAAGAACACATTTCTGGTCTTAACCACCATAGCAGCCATAGTGCTGCTTACGGCATGCAGTAAGGACGGAGAATCAAACACCACGACCACACCATCCGGTCCGCGAATCATCTTCAGGTTTGCATTCGATGAAAATCAGGAAAGGCTGAATAACCTCGGACAACCCAGCGAAGTGCCTGCCGGACATGCTGCGCAGAGTCCGTCGTTCAATAAGATCAGTGCTCACTATGTCGAGATGACGCCCGATATGTGGACTGCGCTTGGAGCAGGAGAGGTGCTTTACGACGGACCTGAAACCGATGCAGGCGGAGCTACAGCCATCGATTTCAACCAGGCGATATTGGTAGGCGAGGGGCAGGATTTTCTCTCCATCCCGATCAGCTCACTCAGCCCCGGAACATACGAGTACATCCGTGTTTCACTCTCCTACCAGAATTACGATATCGACTATCTCGCCGAGGGGTACGACCTCACCGGAACCATTGCCAGCTTCATCGGCTACAACAATTACATCAGTTCATATACCATCAACACACAATCTGTCGCGGTGAACGATGACAAGCTCCAGGGTTACTGGGGATTTGAAACAGATGTGCCTTTTGTGGGTGTGCAGACATCCACGGGCCAGGCTCCTGAAGGTGCAACCACGGTGCCCAATCCGATCTTTGCTACATCGCCCATACCGCAAGGTTCATGCGTGGTAACGGGTGCCTTCGCATCACCGATTCAGATTACGGGAAATGAAACGGAAGACATTATCATCACGCTGTCACTTTCCACCAACAACAGCTTCGAATGGACCGAGGTAAATGCCGATGGAAAGTTCGAACCATTGGCGGGAGAGGGAGTGGTAGATATGGGTATCCGCGGACTGATACCCTACGTGGACTAAACTGTGAATTCGTCGTCGTTCCGGTTGCGGTGAACGCGAACTCGTGTGTTGCCTCCAAACAACCCGTTCACGAGCGAAATCAGCAGGCTCAGGAGTAGGGCGTTCCAGAATCCATCCACAAAAAAGCCGGGTACAATTTCGCGGGCAAGAAGGATGATCACGGCGTTGATCACCAGCAAAAACAGTCCCAGGGTGAACAATGTGGCAGGGAGTGTCAGCAGCACCAGCAGGGGCTTCACAAATACGTTGAGCAACGCCAGCACAATGGCTGTGACCACTGCTACCCATGGCTTTTCAAAGCGTACGCTGTCCATGATGTAGTCGCCCAGCAAAAGGGCAATAGACGACACCATGAGCTGAAGGATGATGCGGTTGGGATCCCAGCTGACTGTATTGCGTTGTTCCATCATGGGGCAAAGCTATGGACAAGGAGCCTGTCGGGGGAATGGAAGATTTTGAGAACTTGTGGTAAACTCCATGCCGGGAAGCAGTTTACAGGTCTATTTTTGCGGCAAAATTCAGACAAAATGAAGTTCTTCATCGACACAGCCAACCTAGATCAAATCCGCGAAGCCCAGGACCTCGGTGTTCTCGACGGTGTAACTACCAACCCCAGCCTCATGGCCAAGGAAGGCATCACCGGTCGCGACAACATCCTGAAGCACTATGTGGATATCTGCAACATCGTTCAGGACGGTGATGTGAGCGCAGAGGTGATCGCCACCGATTTTGATGGCATGGTTCGCGAAGGTGAAGAGCTGGCTTCTCTGCACCAGAACATCGTGGTAAAGGTTCCCATGATCCGCGATGGCGTGAAGGCCCTCCGCTATTTCAGCGACAAGGGTATCCGCACCAATTGTACACTCGTGTTCAGCGCCGGACAGGCATTGCTGGCAGCTAAAGCCGGTGCATCATATGTGTCGCCTTTCATCGGTCGCCTCGACGATGTGAGCACAGACGGTATTGAACTGATTGAACAGATCCGCGTGATATACGACAACTATGGTTTTGATACCGAAATCCTCGCGGCATCAGTGCGCCACCCGATGCACATCATTCGCTGTGCGGAGATTGGTGCAGATGTCATGACCGGACCACTGTCTGCCATCCTCGCCCTTTTGAAGCACCCTCTGACCGACAACGGACTTGCCCAGTTCCTGGCTGACCACGCCAAGGCTGCCGGAAAATAACATGCTCCTCAACATACACCCCGACAACCCCGATCAGCGCAAGATGGCTATGGCCGTCAAGGCGCTTCAGGACGGAGAAGTCATTGTGTTGCCAACCGATACAGTCTATTGTTTTGGCTGCGACCTGTCGCACCCCAAAGCCATCGAAGTCATTGCGCGGTTAAAAGGTGTAAAGCCTGAGAAGGCCAATCTCTCCATCATCTGTCAGGACCTGAGTCACCTCGCAGAGTTTGCTGTGCAATTGCCCAATCCGACGTTCAAGTTAATGAAGAGCCTGCTGCCCGGGCCATATACTTTCATCCTCCCGGCGAGCAAGAATGTTCCTCGCATATTTTCATCCAACAAAAAGACCATCGGTATCCGCGTACCCGATAACCTGATTGCGCGCGAACTCGTGCAGTTGCTCGGACGTCCTATTGTGTGTACATCCGTTCACTCTGAAGATGAGATGCTCGAGTACAATCCGGATGCAGAAGAGATCCACGAAAAATTCGGACATCAGGTAGCCGTTGTCATCGACGG
>JBEAZL010000111.1:0-5935 GCA_041170085.1 Bacteroidota bacterium | reverse complement strand
AACAGCTTTGTGCAGTTTTGCAACGAGACCAGTCAATTTCTTCCTGAGGAATGTCTGCTGAGCAATCTCGAAGCTGATGTGCAGTACAGTGGTAACTGTTCTACCATCAGCCTGGTAAACAATTCTGATATCAACATCGACTATACCAACTGCTATTTTGAAATGGGCGATGGTGGAACATTGGATGCTTGTATGACCAGCCTGGAGTATACCTATGCTGAACCGGGCTTATATCAGATCAAGCTTGTTTATGAAGTAGGTGAGTTCCAGGCTAAGTTCAAGCTTGGATGGGTTGATATCGCTGAAGGTCCGCCGGTTGAGCCTGTTGTCTCTCAGAATGGCAATGAGCTTCTCGTTACCAATCCTTCTGACGGAGTTCAGATACAATGGTACCTGAATGGTGTCGCCATTGAAGGTGCAACAGAACCTTTGTATGTGGCGAACCAGACGGGTGTATATGCCGTGATGTTTACCAACTCTTGTGCGAGTTCTGCCTCAGGAGATTTCACCATCGTGGGACTTTCTGAGAATGATGCTCAGGATTTCGTTCTCTATCCCAATCCAACCTCTGGCGATGTGAACATCCAGACGAATGGCAAGCCTTGTTTCATTACCATTTTTGACCTCACCGGCAGGGTAGTGGAACAGACTTCTTCTAACGGAAATTCCATTACCACGCTGCAGTTGTCAACCGGAACATATATTACTCATGTCACAGATGCCAGCTCCGGAGCGACTTTGTTCCGCGAATTGGTTGTAGTGAAATAATCCGGTCAGAACCGACCGTCTTTCATAACGAGGGCCCTGTCCGCCATGCGGGCGAGGTCCTCGTTGTGTGTTACGATGATGAATGTCTGATTGAATTCTGACCTCAGTCTGAAGAACAGGTCATGCAAATCTCTGGCATTGGCCGAGTCGAGATTTCCCGAGGGCTCATCTGCGAGTATGACATCGGGGGCATTGATCAGGGCCCGTGCAACGGCAACCCGCTGTTGTTCGCCCCCGCTAAGCTGAGCGGGTTTGTGCTCGATGCGGTGCTCCAGTCCTAAAAAACCAAGCAGCTCTTTAGCCCGCGTGCGGGCTTCCTGCTCATTCTTTTTTCCTATGAATGCCGGAATACATACGTTTTCCAGGGCTGTAAATTCTGGTAACAGGTTGTGAAACTGAAAGATAAATCCGATATGCCTGTTTCTGAATTTGGCGAGTTCCCGGCTGCTGAGGTTATGGACGTCTGATCCGTTGTAGGTGAGACTTCCCTGGTCCGGGCGGTCAAGTGTACCGAGAATATGCAGCAATGTGCTCTTGCCAGCCCCCGAAGCCCCGACAATGGACACAATTTCCCCTTTGGAAACGGTCAGGTCAACTCCTTTGAGTACGTGTAAATCTCCGTACCGTTTGGTTATGCCGCGGGCTTCTATCATAGTGTGCAAATATCGGATGGTTGGTCTTCTGTGTAATCGTGTATTCAGGTTTTTGTATTCAGCGGGTGAGGAAGTACCTTCGCACCCTCAAAAAAGAGCAGGAATATGAACATTCACGAATATCAGGGTAAATCCATCCTTCAATCTTTTGGTGTTACTGTACAGCGAGGCCTCGTGGCATCGTCGCCCGATGAGGCTGTGGAAGCAGCGCGCAAGCTTAAGGCGGATACCAATACTCCTGTATTTGTGATCAAGGCACAGATACACGCAGGCGGACGAGGTAAGGGAACCATAACCGAAACCGGCTCCCGGGGAGTAGTGATTGCAAAGGATGAGCAGGCTGTCAGGGAGAAGTCTGAAGCCATTCTCGGCGGACATCTGGTCACACTCCAGACAAAGAGCGAAGGTAAACTCGTGAGCAAAGTGTTCATTGCTGAAGACATGTACTATCCCGGTGCTTCAGAGATCAGGGAATTCTATATGTCGATCCTGCTGGATCGTTCACAGGGTCGCCACGTTATTGTGTACTCTCCGGATGGAGGAATGAACATCGAAGATGTGGCTCACAATACCCCTGAAAGGATTTTCAAGGAAACCATCGATCCGCTTACAGGAGTGAATGATTTCCAGTGCAGAAAGATCGCTTTCAATCTCGGACTGTCAGGGCAGGCTTTCAAGGAGATGCTCGGCTTTGTGAAGAAGCTTTATGCTGCCTTTGTGGGTTGTGATGCTTCTCTTTTCGAGATCAATCCCGTTTTGAAAACATCTGATGATCGCGTTGTAGCTGTTGATGCCAAGGTAACGCTGGACGGAAACGGACTGGTTCGACACAAGGACTACGCAGAAATGCGCGATGTAACCGAAGAAGATCCAACCGAAGTGGAAGCCGGAGCAGCCGGACTCAACTATGTGAAACTTGACGGCAACGTGGGTTGTATGGTAAATGGCGCTGGTCTTGCCATGGCCACCATGGATATCATCAAACTCAGCGGTGGTGATCCTGCCAACTTCCTCGATGTAGGTGGAACAGCAGATGCCAAGCGCGTAGAAACAGCATTCAGGATGATCCTGAAAGATCCTGCCGTAAAGGCCATTCTGGTTAATATCTTCGGAGGAATCGTTCGCTGCGACCGCGTAGCACAGGGAATCGTAGATGCATATAACAACATCGGAAACATTCATGTTCCCATTATTGTGCGCTTGCAGGGAACCAATGCCGAAGAGGCGAAAAAACTGATCGATAACTCCGGCCTCGCCGTTCACAGTGCCATCACGCTTCAGGAAGCGGCAGACAAGGTGAAGATGGTAATGGCCTCGTAATAGGAGGGAGGACATGGGTGTACTGATCATCGATAACTTCGACAGTTTCACCTACAATCTTTATCACATGCTTTCACACCTCGGCGATCATAAGATCGAGGTGGTGCGCAATACATCCATCACACCCGAAGAGGCTCTTGGTTTCGATGCTATTGTTATTTCTCCGGGCCCCGGCCTTCCGTCGGAAGCTGGTTCAACCCCAGACATCATTCGCATTTGTGCAGGAAAACGTCCCATTCTCGGAGTATGTCTCGGAATGCAGGCTATGGCCGAGGTTTTTGGTGGTAAACTGAAAAACCTGTCTGAGGTAAAACATGGGAGGAGTACCATTGCCACAAGGAGAAGCAATGATTTGCTGTTCGAGGGCTTGCCAGATGATATCCGGATCGGACATTATCACTCATGGGTTGTGGATGATCCGGTGCCTGATATTTTTACCGTCTCCATGAGGAGCTCCGATGGCCTGATCATGGCCATGCATAGCGCAGAAATGAGGATGAATGGTGTTCAGTTTCATCCTGAAAGTGTATTGACTCCGCTTGGTGGTCAGATGTTGAAAAACTGGCTCGATTCAATAACTTCGGAGAGTAGTCCCTCAAGAATCTGAAAAAGTAAGTTATTGCTATCAGACTATCACGGAGAATTGAATGTCTCCACTTTCTCAGATACTGCTGAAGCAGATTCGATCATTATGGTACAGTCCGTTGAGATTTTTTATTTTTTTTGACTGAGAATACGCAACTGCTGCAAATAAGATGAGGGCTTATTTCTTTCTCGCCATCATCAGTCCGTCGCGAAGAGGCAACAAAAGATTCTGCACCCTCGGATCCTGCGTGACCCTCTCATTAAACTCCTGAAGGACTCTGGTTTCAATATCTGACGGAGCAGCCGGTTTCGTCACTTTTCCGCTCCACAGAACATTATCAGCAATGAGCAATCCTCCCGGTTTGATTCGGTCAATGACCATGTCGTAGTATTTCAGGTAGTTCTCTTTATCCGCATCAATGAACACCATATCGAATTCCCCCGGAAGTTCCGGGATAATGTCCAGTGCATTTCCAAAAAGGCGTTCAATGTTTTTTGCTTGTGGGCTTTGGGCAAGAAATTTATCCTGTATGGCTTTGAGTTCATCGTTGATGTCGATGGTGATTAACCTGCCTCCCTCAGCAAGACCTTCAGCAAGACACAATGCGCTGTATCCCGTGTAGGTGCCAATCTCGAGGATCAATTTTGGCCTGATCAGATGCGAAAGCATACTCAGGAACCTCCCTTGCAGATGTCCGCTCAGCATACGGGGCATGATTACCTTCTGCCAGGTTTCGGTTGTGAGTGCCTCCAAAACTGAATTTTCCGGTTCAGAGTGGTTTTCAGCGTATTGTTCTATTTCTTCCGGAAGGAATTGCATGGATAAGTTGATGTTTATTAACGGAGGGTAAAGTTGCACCGCTCCTTAATTTCGCAATGTGAATTTCGCGGAATTATTTCAATGGCTCAGGCATTTCCTTCTCGACCAATTGGGTCAGGGAAGAGAAACGGCTATCGTATTTCTTGTGACCGGCTTTATTGCCCTCGGGGCGTTCTGCTACCTCATATGGTTCGTGAGCAGGGTCATCATCATCCGGGTAGTCAAAAAACTTGTCACACGCACAAAATCAGAATGGGATGATAAGCTGTTTGAGTTTAAAGTATTCCGCAGCGTTGCCCTGATCATCATTGCGGTATTGCTCCGCTATACCATTCCACATCTTTTTGCAGATTTCCCCAACTGGATCAGATACGCCCTGACATTGTCAGAGGTGTATATAGCCCTGGCCATCATGATTGCCGTGCGGTCTATACTGAACGCGGTTTCATCGGTACTGGAAAGTACACCATCCCTGGCCGATAAGCCTATAAGAAGCTATAATCAGGTGGCCAAGATCATTATCTACCTGATCACTTTTGTTTCTATTCTCTCCATCATTCTTGGCGAATCTCCTTGGATCATTCTCGGAGGTTTCGGCGCTGTGACAGCAGTGCTGCTTCTTATTTTCCGTGATCCAATTCTTGGTTTTGTGGCCTCAATTCAGATGAGCGCCATAGATCTCGTCAGGATCGGCGACTGGATTACCGTTGAAAAATATGGCGCTGACGGAACTGTCGTGGAAATTAACCTCACCACGGTGAAGGTTCAGAATTTTGATAAGACCATTACCCTGGTGCCAAGCTATGCGCTCGTCTCAGATTCGTTTAAAAACTGGCGTGGGATGCAGCAGAGCGAGGGACGAAGAATCAAGCGCTCCATCCACATCAAGATCGACAGCATCAAGTTTTGCGACGAAGATCTGTTCAATCGTCTGTTGAAGGTTGAACGGATCCGCAAGTACCTGCTGGAAAGGAAGGTTGAAATTGATGCATATAACACCACAAATGCGGTTGACAAGAGTGTGCTCGTGAATGGCCGTCATATGACCAACATCGGCATTTACCGGATGTACGCGCTGAATTACCTCCTTGAAAATCCATTCATCAACAGCCAGATGGATTTCATGGTAAGGCAACTTGAACCCACTGGCGACGGATTGCCCATTGAGATATACGCATTCACCAGCAAGAAGAAATGGGAGGAATATGAACTTGTAATCGCCGATATATTTGACCACCTGCTGGCCACGGTGCCCTATTTCGATCTCGAGATATTCCAGAATCCAAGCGGCACGGATATGCGCGCAGGACTTGAAGCCAGAAGGGGAATGCCGGAACACGAAGACTGATATGTTTCCAGACCGATTTACCATCATGAAGCTCTCACTGGCCACGCTGGTCGGGATGCCTCTGGTCGCTCTGATCTTTGATCAGTTTTCAGAATCGGTGGATCTTGCTGCAGCCATCACAGGATTTGTTCCATTGTGGCGACAGTTACTCGCAGGAATCATTCTGGGCGTAGGTGGCGCAGCTATTGCTCACATCGTTATAGCCATGCCATTCATGCAAAAGGTGAATGTGAAGTATTCAAACATGCTTGGTCACTTCGACCTGGGATGGAATGAAATATTGTTCGTTTCATTTTGTGCCGGAGTGGGTGAGGAACTCTTGTTTCGTGGTGCCCTTCAGCCACTGATGGGCATTCCGCTTACTTCAGTTTTTTTTGTCGCAATACACGGTTATCTGAATCCAACCGACTGGCGGATTTCGGTCTATGGCATTGCCCTCAC
>JBEAZL010000110.1:0-16469 GCA_041170085.1 Bacteroidota bacterium | reverse complement strand
TCACAAATCTTCCGGACACGGAGGTATTCGTTGAATTGTATTTCAGGTTTGTGGTCATCTGCCGAGGTAATATCGGCGATGCTCAGCATGGCGTCATTGAAGATGTAGACGCTGACGAAATCCAGAAGCAGCAGACATTGTTCCGATTCTGTCCCCTTGGTGTCCAGAGACATACATTTCTCAACTGCTTCTACGGCAAGGGTCCGGTGTTGCTCAGCAACGGCCGGTATATCCGTGGATTTGAAAATTTCTTTGTGCACATACGCTTTCACGTACCATGTACGCGCCGAATTTTTTTCAGCCGCCGACTCTACAGCCTTTTGAATGGTGGACGCTGAGCCCCAAAGGTCACCGCGTTGGCACTGTTCAACGGCCTGATTAGTCAGGGGCAGGTTTTGACCACTGGCCAGAAGCTGAGCCAGAAGCATTCCTGCCATCAGTGTCAGGATCAGGGAGTATTTCATTTGATGGCCCATTGAAGTATCTTAACTCCTGCTGTCATCTTCTTGGCATCCATGGCTGATTTGTTCAGTTCATAGCGGATGCTTGAATCCACAGTCCGGAAATTGATATCTGCACCTGCGGTGAGCCCCCCGTCAAAACTTGAAACAATCAGGGTGCTTTCGCTTTTCAGTTCTTTTACAATGCGCTGTATATCTGCCTTCTTACTCTTGTCAACGTAAAGGATATGCACATAACGGGATGCATTGAAATCCCTCAGGTTTACCACTTCGATAACCTGATTCCCTACCGGCTTGGCTCCATACTTGGCTGCCATCTCCTCGAAAAGCGTGTTGTTTCCATACACGCCGATAGTGAATTTGCCTTTTCTGTTCTGTTCCGGCCAATTGATATTGCTGGCAAACTGGTATAGGAAATTCGCCTTGACCAGTGCCACCGTGTTGGTCTCATCAATCTGGTCGTCAGCTGGAACCGTCACCATAGCGGTGGCAGCAACGAAAACAACCATTAAAGTGATGATCCCCCGGAGCATAGGCACACAGATCTCTTCTTTTTACCAAAACTAGACCCCGAATGTTTCGTGAATCGCCAGAAAATTCGCGGGTTGTCCACCTGCGGATGTTAGTTCAATCCGACTGTTCAGATCAAAAGAAAGGCCCGGAATTCCCGGGCCTTTCTAAACGAGTATTTTTTTTCAGAATTAACCTTCTCCGCCTTCCTGCGGTGCCATTGTGGCCAAATCCCGGTCGAAGAGGTACAGCGCGCTGTTGTCGTTGCCAACAAGCTTCAGCTTATCCAGCAGGTTGCGGGCAAGGGTTTCTTCTTCTATCTGCTCAGCAACGTACCACTGCATGAAATTGTGAGTGGTGTAGTCTTTTTCTTTCAGGCAGAGGTCAACCACTCCATTGATTTCATTGGTTACGGTCTCTTCATGATTGAGCAACGCTTTGAAAATGTCGTGGAGATTCTTGAACGACGTTGATGGTTGATCGAGTTTGGGAACAATCGCACGTCCACCGCGGTCATTGATGAATTTCAGGAGTTTCAGCATGTGCATGCGTTCTTCATCGCTATGGCGATATAGAAAGGTCGCAGTGCCGCTGTATCCGTGGTTCTCGGCCCATGAGGCCATGGCGAGATAGCTCTGGCTGCTCTCGGCCTCAACTTTCAGCTGGTCGTTGAGGGCTTTTTCTATCTTCTTGTTCAGCATTTTCCTGGATGTTTGTACAAAGGTAACAACAGAACCCTTGCGCGGTTCAGGCAGGCTGTTTATCACTTCTTATTTTCCCTGTCTCTTGGCAAATTCTTTACCTTGGAGAACAAATTTCCGGCAACATGAAAAGTGCAGTGATCATCGGTTTCTTGCTGATTTTTCAGGGCCTTAGCGGGCAAAATACATTCCAGAAGCTCTACCATCCTCCCGGAAATGGAGCGCATTGTTTCGCTTCGTATCAATTGCCCGATGATGGATACATTTTTACCGGAATCGTGAGTGATGGGTCCGACAAAGTCTACCTCACAAGGACGGATTGTGAGGGCAATGTGTTGTGGAGCAAGTCCTACAATAACAGCAGTACCATCGGCAATATTTCACAAAGGGCCATCCCTCTGCTGGATGGCGGATTTGCGCTTGCCGCGAGCATAGGAAGCTATGGTTCTTACAATATTCTGGTGGTGAGAACTGATGCTGATGGCAATACCATATGGCAAAAAGTGATGCAGGGTTCGGGTGATGATGTGGTGAACAGCATTGTTGAGGCTAAAAATGGCGACCTGGTCATTGCAGGGCATACCAGTTCATTCGGACCTGACCTTGGTTCACCATACACCGATGTGTACATCGCCAGAATCGACCCTGAAGGGAACTATCTGTGGGGAAAGGCCATAGGCACCGAGAACGCCATTGATCAGGCTTTTGATCTCGTCGAGACAACCGACAGCTCTCTCGTAGCCACGGGCCGTTGCATTGAGCAGGGTACATTTTATGCCTTCGTCATGAAGCTGGATCAGGATGGTGAACTCGAATTTCACAAGGCATATGGTGATACCCTTCAGTACTCTTCGGCATACGGAATTATTGAGGCCAGTGGCGGAGGTTTTGCCCTCACGGGTTCAACCACGGTGATGAAGGAGAATTTTCAGAGCTATCCGGATGAATTTATCATCCGCACTGATGCGCTCGGCGACAGCATCTGGACAAGGACTTATCACGGAACAAATCCTGATCACAGCGAAAATGGTTCGTCTATTATCGAAGTGGCCAATGGCTATGCCATTGCCGTGGCAACCATGTCGTACCCGACCTCAGGTTTTGTCCCCAACAAGCATGTGGTTCTGACAACGGACTGGGATGGCAACATCACGAAGGCAAAGTCATTCAACAGCGGAGGTTCTCATTATCCATACATCACTAAACCTAAGGATAATATTGGCATTCTGTTATCTGGTTTCACAACGAATTATTCTCCGGCCAATTTCAAACCGCTGATTATCCGAACCAACGATGCTCTGGAAAGCGGTTGCAATGAAACCGATCTGCTGCCCCTGACTTCCATGGAGTATCCGGATTTTCAGCTGCGGAATCCTGCCTATGTGATTTCCTCCGGAGGAAGTCTGATCGATTCTGACGTTTCTGACGTGCTGATTTGGGCAGATACGATGATCTGTTCCGAAATATTGAACCCTTGCAATGTTGAGTCGGTATGGGAAACCGATCCTTCCGATCAGCCTGTGCTCTGGTACAATCCGTCCGGCGGACAGCTTCAGTCTGATGCGGATTGCACATTTGATCAACTGAGCATAGTGGATGTGGGAGGCAGAGAGGTGAACTACATCATGCAGGGGAGAGAGGTGCTGATTCCGGACCTTTCTGAGGGTTGTTACATCGCAGTTTGGATGTGCGGGCAGAGGAGCGTCGCAGCGCGGTTTATGGTGATCAGGTAGTGAGATACTTCCTGTAACGTGCCGTCGAAATATCCCCGGGAACGGAGGTTCCTTCCAACAGAAATGCACTCATGTGCATGGCGCACCATGGTGCGTACAAAACGCCCCGCGATCCAAATCCATTGAATACCGATAGCCTTGTTCGTTCGGGATGAGGTCCGCAAATCGGTCTCCTGTCCGGAACAGTAGGGCGCAGCCCTGCCTTATGTCCGGTTACATTGAATCTCCTTTTGGAAACCCGGGCGAGATCGTTTTCGAGCAGTTGCCTGCCATCGTCCGTTATATCAGCAGGCAGGTCGCCCTCATATGTAGCACCGAGGCGGTAAACGCCATGACCAGTGGGCAACAGAAAATGTCCGAAATGTATAATCTCCTGATGCGCTTCCCCTGTCAGTTCTACAGTGAGGACCTGACCCTTGTTGGGCCTTACAGGCAGGTACGAGAACCATGGGTTAGTCAACACCCCTGTGCCTTCACAGAAAATGATATGATCGAATTCATCTCCGTGGTAAACCGGTTTTTCTCCTGAGAGATCCAGTTCTGAATAAGTGAATCCATTTCTTGATATATCAATGAAACGAGATGCCTCATTCAGAAACAGATGTGTGTTTAGCCATCCTGATCCGTGAACACATCCGGTCCCGTGCGGAATTTCGTACGATGATTTCAGGTGGGTGCAGTCATCGTCGTGCATGAATCGCTGTGCAGTGGACGCCAGGCTTTTTTCGGTCCAGTCATTTGCCTCCATGACCGAATTGAAGATCCTGTGCATAGGAAGTTCATGGTAGAAATTTTGCTGACACCGTTCTTCAAAACGAGAGTAATAATCCCTCGCTGAATCGCAAAAAGCTGCGGCATTCCATAGGGGCTTCAGGGTCTTGAACGACACGGGATTCCACATACCGGCGGCAACACGGGATGCCGATGATGGATTCGGGATATCAAATGCCTTTACCTCTGCGCCACGCTGAATAAGTTCAAGTGACAATACTGTGCCCGCAATGCCTTGACCGACTACTGCAAATTTCAGGGCATGGGGCATTTCGGAGTGGAATCAGGATTTCAGCACACCCAGTTCTTTTCCCACTTTTTCAAAGGCCGCAAGAGCCTTGTCGATGTGGTGAAACTCATGTGCGGCAGATATCTGTACCCGGATTCGGGCCTGTTCTCTTGGTACAACAGGGAAGAAGAATCCAATAACATAGATACCCTCTTCCAGCAGGCGCTGAGCCATAGTCTGCGATAGTTTGGCATCGTAGAGCATTACCGGAACGATAGCGGAATCACCATCGCGGATGTCGAATCCAAGTTTTCGTATTCCGTCTTTGAAGTATTTGATATTCGCATCAAGCTTATCGCGCAGTGCGGTGCTTTCGCTCAGAAGATCGAAAACCGCTATGCTGGCTCCAACGATGGACGGCGCAAGTGAATTGGAAAACAGATAAGGTCGAGAGCGCTGGCGAAGGATTTCAATGATCTCTCTGCGTCCGGTGGTAAATCCTCCCATCGCACCTCCGAGGGCCTTACCGAGAGTGCCTGTAATGATATCCACCCTGCCCAGCACGTTGCGCAGCTCTATGGTGCCACGTCCTGTTTTGCCGATAAAGCCGGTGGCATGACATTCATCTACCATCACCAGAGCCTCGTATTGATCGGCGAGATCGCAAATCTTGTCCAGCTGGGCAACATAACCGTCCATGGAAAACACACCGTCGGTAACAATGATCTTGTACCTGGATCCTGCAGCCGCCTTCAGCTGCTCTTCAAGATCCTGCATGTTGTTATTCTTGTATCGGAAGCGCTTCGCTTTGCACAACCGGACACCGTCGATAATGGAAGCGTGGTTCAACTCATCAGAAATGATGGCATCTTCTTCACCGAACAAGGGCTCGAATACTCCTCCGTTTGCATCAAAAGCTGCCGCGTAAAGAATGGTGTCTTCGGTATGGAGGAAAGTAGCGATCTTCTCTTCAAGCTCTTTGTGGATGTCCTGGGTACCGCATATGAATCTCACGGATGACATGCCATAACCATGAGTATCAATGGCGCGCTTGGCAGCTTCAATCACTTTGGGGTGCGAGCTGAGACCCAGATAATTGTTTGCACAGAAGTTCAGCACCTTTCTGCCATCGGATGTCGTTATCTCGGCACCCTGCGGAGAGGTGATGATGCGTTCATTTTTGAACAAACCCGCCTCGCGAATCGAATTGAGTTCATTCTGAAGATGCTCTTTGAACTTGCCGTACATGTTTATGCGTTGTTTTTGCTGAGCAATTTATCGCTTGCCATTCGTGCAGCAGCCTGCTCAGCTGATTTTTTACTATTTCCTGTGCCGCTGCCATATTCACGACCATCGACAAGCAGGTTGATTTTATAATGGCTTACTCCGTTTTCATTGCGGTGTTCAACCACTTTGTAATCCAGGGTTTTTTTGAATTTCTGAGACCACTCATGCAACTTGCTTTTGTAATCCACATCGTCGTGAACCACGTTATCCAGTCCCTGTCTCTTCAATATCCGGATCATGACTTCCCTCGTGTAATCGAAACCCCGGTCGAGATACATAGCGCCAACAAGTGCTTCAAAGGCATTGCCGACAATGCTGTCGTGCATCTCTTGATTTCCGAGCTTAAGGTCAAGCTGGGCATCAACGCCCAGTGAATAGCCAATCTGGTTCAGGTTTTCCCGGCGCACCACCTTAGACTTCATTTTCGTAAGCTCACCTTCGGGAAGGGTGAGAAACCGGTTGTAGAGGTAGTGTGCAACGATGGAATCCAGGACAGCATCGCCCAGAAATTCAAGGCGCTCGTTGCTGTTTTTCAACCCCGGCTTTATGCGCGTTGCTGCACTGCTGTGGCGCAATGCCTGTTCGTACAAACTCGTATCTGATGGCGCATAGCCAAAAGCGGCCTTGATATAGGCACGAGTCCTCTGATCCCTGTGATGTTTACGGAAGAGCCTATGAACCCAGCTCATCAGATTTTCCGGAAAATGGCCGAAGTGTTGTGCCCGCCGAAACCAAAGGTGTTCGTCATGGCACAGTCCACAGTGCGCTCCTGAGCTTTGTTGAATGTGAAATTCAATTTCGGATCAAGTTCCGAATCCGGGTTGTTGAAGTTTATCGTTGGCGGAACAAGGTTGTTCTTCAGGGCCAATATGGTCGCTATCGCTTCAATGGCACCGGCTGCACCCAACAGGTGACCGGTCATGGACTTGGTTGAAGAAATATTCAGGTTGTAGGCATGTTCGCCGAATACATCCTGAATGGCCTTTGCTTCCTGAACATCACCCAGAGGAGTGCTGGTGCCGTGCACATTGATATAATCAATTTGTGACGGATTCATTTGCGCATCCTCAAGTGCATACTTCATCACCATGCGGGCACCAATTCCCTCGGGATGTGGTGCGGTAATGTGATAGGCGTCGGCACTCATGCCACCACCTACCATTTCACAATAAATCTTGGCACCCCTCGCTTTGGCATGCTCATATTCTTCGAGAAGGATGCATCCGGCACCCTCACCCAGAACAAAACCATCGCGGGTAGCATCAAACGGACGCGAGGCCGTCTGATAATTCTCGTTGTTCTCTGATAAAGCCTTGCAGGCATTGAAACCACCCACACCGGCCTCAGTTACTGCGGCTTCAGAACCACCCGAAACAATCATGTCGGCCTTACCCAAACGGATGTAGGTAAAGGCATCAATCAATGCGTTGGTGGAAGAAGCACAGGCTGAAACGGTGGTATAGTTCGGGCCGCGGAATCCAAAGTTGATCGAGATATGACCTGAGGCAATATCTGCAATCATCTTCGGAATAAAGAATGGATTGAAACGCGGAGTTCCGTCACCACGGGTGTAATTCATCACCTCCTCCTGGAAGGTGAGTAACCCGCCTATTCCCGAGCCCCAAATCACGCCAACCCGGTCTTTGTTGATCTTTTCCAGATCAAGACCAGAATCCTGAATCGCTTCCCGGGCCACTACCAGCGCATAGTGCGTGTAGGGGTCCATCTTGCGGGCTTCCTTGCGGTCGAGATGATCTTCCACATTGAATCCCTTCAGCTCACAGGCAAAGCGCGTCTTGAAGCGGGAGGCGTCGAATCGGGTAATCAAATTAGCCCCGCTGACACCGTTCCGCAGACCATTCCAATAGTCAGCGACATTGTTGCCCAGAGGAGTAAGCGCACCCAGACCGGTAACTACTACCCGTTTCAATTCCATGCTAAATAAGAAATTTCGTTATGCCAAAGAAAAACAAATTCCCGGCAACTGCGACCAGTTACTTCGCGTTTGCCTCGATGTAATCGATAGCCTGACCTACCGTGCTGATCTTTTCAGCCTGGTCGTCCGGGATGGCAATGTTGAACTCCTTCTCAAACTCCATAATGAGCTCGACCGTGTCCAGAGAATCAGCGCCAAGGTCATTGGTGAAGCTAGCTTCGCGCGTTACTTCGTTCTCGTCAACGCCCAGTTTATCAACGATAATGGCGGTTACTTTCTTTGCAATTTCGGACATCTCTCTGAGGTTTATGATTTTTAAAAATGCGCGCCAAAAGTAATCCAATTCTGTGTGGCAAGCGTTAATTTTTAATAACCTGATAATTAGCCATATAAGTTTTGGGTGCAACTTTAGGGCGGCTCAAAGGACTGAAAAATAGGACTTGTCCGGACCACCGGGCTCACATTAGGAGTACCAAAAACATATCTCGTCAGGTTTTTTTCTCCTGATGTCGGGTACCGATACTCTTTTCGCGGGATATCCCACTGGAATCAGAAGAAACGCTCTTTCATTGGAGGGCCGTCCAAGCACCTTTTCGAGAAAGTTCATCGGGCTTGGTGTATGGGTCAGACAACAAAGCCCGGCATGGTGAATGGCATGAATCAACATACCGCAGGCAATTCCTACACTTTCTGATACATAGTAATTCTGGTGCTTGGTGCCATCGGCCTCAAATTCGAAGAGTCTTTTGAAAACCACGATCAATAGGGGAGCCTTTTCCAGAAAGGGCTTGTGCTCGTCAGTTCCCAAAGGAGCAAGATCCCTGAGCCATTCATCGCTCATCCGGCCATTATAATTGCGCATCTCTTCTGCCTCAGCAGCCAACCTGATTTCTCTCTTGACAACAGGATTCTGGACTACACAGAAACTCCAGGGTTGTTTATTCGCTCCACTCGGCGCGGTTCCGGCTATGGAAATAATCTGATTGATGAGTTCACTTTCTACCGGCTCGTCAGAGAATTCGCGGATGCTCCGTCTCATGCAGGACTCACTCAGCAGCTCTGCTGTGCGCGTCTTCATTTCTTCTTTGTTGAAGCTTTGTGCGTGATAGGTAATAAAGGGAAATGCTGCGTTTATTCTTTCCATTGATCCGTATAATATGTTCGGCCTAATTACTTCCGGAACCGTCTGAAGCGAAACCAGGAATTCAGGACGCTGATTTTATTTAATCGTTAAAATTATTCCGTTCGTCGCTGATTTCTATAAATGTTGTATATTCGCCTTATGAACGTAATCATTTCTATGAATTGTTGTTGTTGTCGGGCGGCTTCTGTCCGGTAGCATGGCGTATTGATAGATTTGAACAAAATACACCAGCCCTCCGGACAACTCCGGGGGGCTTTTTGTTTTGGTTTGATAAACTATGATGTAATGAAAAAGGTATCCGCTTTTGCTTTTTGTTGTTGTTGTTGTCACAACCTGCATTCAGGAGGCGACCGGATGTCTTTTTGTTGAAGAATCTGACACGTTACAAAGTCCTTCCTGATCGCAAGACGGGGAGGACTTTTTTTTTACCCGTATTGAAAAAGTCAAACATCAATTTATATGAGTACACTAACAGAGAACACAGTGACGAGCCTGCCCAGAATAGGGGATAAGGCACCAGATTTCAGGGCCAATACCACACAGGGTGAACTGACATTTTCGGAATGGGCCGACAACAAGTGGGTCGTTTTCTTCGCTCACCCGGCCGATTTCACTCCCGTGTGTACCACGGAACTGGTCGAATTCGCCCGACGAGCCCCTGAATTCGATGCATTGGGCACCAAGCTTATCGGTGTGAGCATTGACAGCATACACGCCCACATCGCCTGGGTGCAGAATGTCAGGGAGAAAACAGGTGTATTGCTCGACTTTCCGCTCATTGCCGATCTCGATGGAGCGGTGGCCGGCAAGTACGGACTCCTTCACCCCGGTGAAAGCACTACCGCTGCTGTGCGTGCTGTATTTGTCATAGATCCCAAACAGACCATCCGGGCCATTATTTACTACCCGCTGAATGTGGGAAGGAATATCGACGAAGTCATTCGGGTGTTGCAGGCATTGCAGACCGCAGATCAGAATGCATGTGCATTGCCCGTCAACTGGAAACCCGGAGATAAAGTCGTGATCCCTCCGCCAAAGACACTGAAAGACATCGGTAAAAATGATGATGCTCCCGGTGTGGAGAAGATTGATTTCTACCTGTTGAAAAGATCATTGAACTGATAACACTTATTCGAAAAAAATCATGAGCGCGCAATCCCTTTCCATACCTCATATCCGCTGGGAATCATATCATGCTTTGCTGGAAGCAGAGCATCTTGTCGGACGGACACCGCTACATGCGGTAGGCGAGAGATTTACCCGAAATAACAGCCGTATACTGGCCAAACTGGAATGGCAGCAATTGGGCGGGAGCGTGAAAGCACGTGCCGCATTCAACATTCTTCGGAAGTCCATCGAACGTGGGGATTTACGCGAAGGGATGCGCGTTCTTGATGCCAGCAGCGGCAATACTGCTCTGGCGTACGCTGTTTTCTGTGCATTGGCGCGAATTCCACTCACATTGTGTGTGCCCGCGAATATTGCTGCCGGGAAGAGGCACAAACTCACACAACTGGGCGCTGAGCTGATATTCACATCTCCGCTGGAAGGCACAGACGGTGCACAGGAAGAGGCCCTCAGGCTTAACCTTGCCAGCCCGGGCAAATACTATTACGCTGATCAATACAATAACGCTGCGAACTGGCAGGCTCATTATCATACCACAGCAGCAGAAATATGGGAGCAGACCGATGGGACCATCACACATTTTGTCGCCGGACTCGGGACTTCAGGAACTTTCACCGGAACAGCTTCCGGTCTGAGAGAATTGAGTACTGACATCGTTCTGGTATCATGCCAGCCGGATTCACCCATGCATGGACTTGAAGGCTGGAAGCACATGGAAACAGCCAAGGTTCCCGGAATCTATAATGTTAACCTCGCCCACAGAGAACTTTGGATACCTACTCAGGAGGCGCTTGATCTGATTCCTGAAATACGCAGATATGAAGGACTGGAATTGAGCCCTTCGGCTGCAGCAAATCTCCTGGCCGCTATGCGACTGGCTGAAGAAAATGAAGGCGCTGTCATTGTCACCGTCTTTGCCGACGAAAGAAAATCTGAACACTTAAAGGAAGAATGAACCATGGAGCACATTCAGACAAAGACCATACTTGCCATCAGCGCAGATGCTGCTGATGTGATGATAAAGGATGCGGAGTCATCTTTTCCCGACGAGTGCTGTGGCTTTTTCTTCGGCGAAGAGAGCGAATCGCAAAGAACCATTTCACATGCCATACCTGTGATCAATCACAAGGATGGCGATAAGAGACGAAGATTTGAAATAAACCCCATTGATTACATGAAAGCTGAACGATATGCAGCTGAACATGACCTCTCTCTTCTGGGTGTTTACCATTCACATCCCCTTCATCCTGCAATCCCCAGCGAAACGGACAGACTCGCTGCACAACCCTTTTTCTCATATCTCATCATCAGCGTATTTCCTGACAATCCTGTTGTGCTGCGCTCATGGAGATTGAACGAACAGGTTCAGTTTGAAGAAGAGCTGGTGCACACATTCCAAAATCGTTAATCATGTATAAATCACTAATACTTTAATCGTCATGGCAAAAATTATCATTCCAACTCCTTTGCGTAAGTTCACATCCAATCTTCCGTCTGTACAGGTAGAGGGTTCAACTTTGCAGGAGGCAATTGCCGGTCTTGTTTCACACCAGCCGGCAGTAAAGAACCACTTACTTGATGAAGGCGGACAATTGCGTCCTTTCATAAGAATATTCCTGGGTGATGAGGATGTAAGCGATAAGTTTTCATCCGGAGAAGTGGTAAGTGAAAAGGATGTAATAAGCATCGTTCCCGCCATTGCCGGAGGGTCCAACTAAAAGAAAGAATCGTATGAGCAATATAACATTCACCAAAGAAGAGCTGGAGCGATACAGCAGGCATCTGATCATTCCGGAGTTCAACATTGAAGGACAAAAGCGATTAAAAGCCGCAAAGGTCCTTGTGGTGGGGACGGGCGGACTGGGAAGTCCTCTGCTATTGTATCTCACAGCCGCCGGTATAGGTACCATCGGAGTCGTTGATTTCGATACGGTAGATCAAAGCAACCTGCAAAGACAGGTGTTGTTTACGATCGATGATGTGGGAAAGCCTAAGGTTGATGCAGCCATTGCCCGCCTGAGCAAGCTGAATCCGAATGTCAATTTTGTTGCCCATAACACACGCCTTACCTCGTCCAACGCTATTGAAATCATCAGCCAGTATGATGTGGTGGCTGACGGGACAGAC
The DNA here is from genome assembly GCA_041170085.1 of Bacteroidota bacterium. Lineage (GTDB taxonomy): Bacteria > Bacteroidota > Bacteroidia > Flavobacteriales_D > Sanyastnellaceae > JAWXBG01. The sequence continues at coordinate 4,442 of JBEAZL010000110.1, read as the reverse complement.
AATTTCCCAACAAGGTACCTGGTCAATGATGCGTCTGTTTTAGCTGGAAAGGTCAATGTTTACGCATCAATCTTCCGCTTTGAAGGACAGCTGTCGGTCTTTAACTATCTCTCTCCTGAGACGGGTGAACGAGGTCCGAACTACCGTGATATGTTTCCCGTGCCTCCTCCACCCGGACTGGTTCCCAGTTGCGCTGAGGGAGGTGTAATTGGAGTTCTTCCCGGTATTCTCGGCTCTTTGCAGGCCAATGAAGTTATCAAGGTTATATCCGGAGTAGGTGAGCCGCTGAGTGGCAGATTCTTTCTCTTTGATGCCTCGACCTTTGAGACACGCACACTGAAGATCAAACGCAATCCTACTAATCCGCTGACAGGAGATAATCCGACGCAAAAGTCGCTTATCGATTATGTGCAGTTTTGCGGCCTCACACCTGATGCTGCTGAAAAGCCCGATGTGATTGCCGAGATCGATGTGCATGAATTGAGCAACTGGATAAAAGCTGGAGCAGATTTTCAGCTGATTGATGTGCGCGAACCGTATGAATACGAGATCGCCAACCTCAACGGCAAGCTTATTCCTCTGGCCACCATTGCTGATCATGCTCAGGTAATTGACCGCGACAAAAAAGTTGTCATACACTGCAGAAGCGGAGTACGAAGCGCGAAGGCCATCCGGGAATTGCGCGATCAGTTTGGATATGAAAATCTGATCAATCTGAAGGGGGGAATACTTGCCTATGCAAGGGAAATCGATCCCTCTCTGGCTACATATTGATGACATTACTGCCATCGTCTGACTCAGGAGATGGCCGCTAAATGCTGGTTCTAAGGTCTCAGTCAGGTGTTTTTACACTTGTATTGGGTTGGAAGGTTGGAGGGCGCGTAATTTCGTGCCCTCTAACTTTTTTACCATGTTCGTTATCTCTGAAATATTTCCACAACACGGTGGCAGCCTCGAAGTAGCTGAGCAAATGATTCTTCAAAGCAAGATGGCAGGAGCTGATGCCATCAAGGTTCAGCTGTACACTGCTACCCAGTTTGGTGCAGAACGCGGATATCTGGAACTCAATAAGGAAGGGCTGAAGCGGTTGAGCAACTTTGCTAAGAATCTCAATATTCCACTTTTCGCAACTCCTTTCACGGAGGAGAGACTGGACTGGTGCCTTGAGCTCGATTTGCCTTATTTGAAGGTAGCTGCCAGAATGCATCGCGAAATGCCACAGCTGGTGGAAAAGATCATGTCTCACGGTAAACCCACCTTCGTGTCTATTCCCAGCGAGATGGATCCGGATGAAGTACCTCATCACGACCATGCTATTTACTTGTACTGCGTGGTGAAGTATCCTACACGGACAGACGAGTTTCAAATGCCCGATTTCGCTAATTCGCGCTTCCATGGTATCAGTGATCACACACTGGGCAACGCTGGTGCGCTATTCGCATCTGCTCATGGCGCGAAGTATCTCGAGAAACATTATACCCTGAGAAAATCTTTTCAATACGAAACTGAAAAGGCTCACCTCGGGTCAATGGACATGAACGACCTGATGGAAATCAAGCAGACCTCATTTGAATTCGAGCGCATCAGAAAAACACTAGGACTTTCCTGATCGCTCTAAATTTCTGATCTTGAAAGAGGAACTCCGGCGGGTAGCTAATCTGGTAAACAGGGCCATAAAGTCCCGGGGCAAAGCCGGAAGCGATGCCAGCGACCTTGTTTTACTCAGAACATGTCTTCTGGAGTTGGTCACCTTCCAGTTACCTGCTGAATCTGCCAGGGACAGATGGATCGGATTTCGCGAATTTTTCAGGACAACTCGGAAAATATTCTCGGCCCGGGAAGCGGCAAGAAGAATGAATGATGGCGAGGGTACTGCCATCCTCGGCGGTTACATGCCCTATGATGTGCTCATCACAAGATACATAGAATTCGAATCGGCAGAGAAGGTCAACTGGTATATCGCGAAAGCAGAATGGCCATGTGGAATGGAAGGGAAGAAATTTTCGTATTGGTTATCATGGGCGCGTTACGCCTTTCCCCTTGCATTGAAATGCATATTCGATCAACGGAGAACCAACCTCGGATTGCTCGTCCGGGAACTTCACGATACCGCCATTCTTATGCACTGGCTGAAGAGCCATCAGATCCGGGTTTTGTATGATTTCCTGCCCTATGAACTTGACAGTAATCTGATTTCACTGCTATGCCGGGAAGACGGTATCAATGTGGTGAAAATTCCATCTTCTGGTCCGTTGTCTACTCACAATAAGATCATGATTGGTGAAGAAATTGTTTTCAGCTCGCCTTATCATGAAGAAGAATATGCCCTTTTAAAAGGCACCATCCGTTGCAATCACATCAGGAGGTGGGGACCTGAAAAGGCCTATACATATATCGATAAGTATCGTTTTCACCGCCCTGCTGCCAACTCAGGAATCATCGGTTTCTATTCACATGGATCATGGCTTCGGATAGAGAGCGACCACGCGGATGTGGGGCTCAATATTCCTGAAGCAGAGGAGCTCTTGCTGAAAGATCTTGCCCGACTCTCTTCTGCGCGACCTGATCTGAGGATAAAGGTGTTTCTCCATCCGCGGGAAAGACACGAATCGGTGATGGAAAGGACCAGAGCTTATTATCAGGAAAGGCTTGGCTCTGCAGTTGAATTTTCCGATGCAGGTGTTCCGACAGCGCACAGTTTTGCCGATGCTGAAATTGCTGTGGCAGCCTTCAGTACGATCCTGTTCGAGCGATTGTTTTGCGGATATAAAACGTTGATCGGTAAATACAACATTCCGGGTTTCCCCATTGAAGGCAGCAACCTCAATCATATATGCTTCTCTGATTTCGATCAGTTGATGGTGCATATAAATCAGATTCTTGCCATGACGGATGATGAATTCTTCGTCAAAAAGGGTTTGAATGCATATCGTTGGGATCAGTATCCGGCATACAGGAATTAGCAGAGTGTATCTTTGTTTGCACCTCACTGTCCTGATAGATGAAAGTTCTGATCGTCAATTTTGATTTTCCACCTAATCAGGGCATTGGTGGCCGGCGCTGGGCGAAACTTGCTAAAGGGCTTGCTGCGAGAGGTGTCGAGGTCTTCGTGATCAAGGCAGATCCGGTAAAATTCAATGTTGAATCACCCTGGTATTCTGATGTCCTGTCTCCGAACATTCACATCCATTCTTTGCCAAGACTATATCCGGAGAGCGTTTCGCACCCCCGGTCGGGTGTTCTGTCAAAGCTCAGATACATCGCGGATATGCAGGGACTGAGGAAGTACAAGGAAGGAACGATTTACGATATTGCCCTGCGGTGGGAGAAGATGTTTCTGCAAAAAGCCACACAGCTCATCTCATCTGAGTCCATCATACATGTAGCTGCCACAGGTGCACCCTTCAACCTGTTGTATTACACTGCGAAGCTGCGCGACTTATTTCCGGGGTTGAGGATTCTTGCAGATTACCGGGATCCGTGGCTCACTGCAAGAAATTATGGAATGCCATCTCTCTCTCCTGATATGTTTGAAAAGGAGCGGCAGAAGCAACAACTGGTTTTCGATCTTGCAGATGTGATAACCGCACCTTATCCAAAGCTTCTCGAAATCATGATGCACGAGGATGTGAGAAGGAATGAGCATCACACGAAGTTTAAGCTATTACCTCACTTCTTCGATGAAACCGATATTCCTTCTGAAAGGCCTAAACCACTTGATAACAAGATTAAGTTGGTGTATGGCGGCGCACTATATATGGACTCTGAAGAGAGCCTGAACCATCTTGCCACTGCCATGCTGAAAAACCCGAGCATCGGGGATCGGGAAATTGAAGTAAGTATATATACGGATAGCAGGATACCCGATAGCGAACTCTTTGGGATGAAGAACGTGAAGGTGCGCAAAGGCATCGGTAAAGCTATTTTCAGCGAAATCCGGAATGCGGACCTCTGCTTGCTATTCATGGCTACGCATAACTGCCATTTTCTGACAACGAAGATCATGGAATATCTGCCACTCAGAACTCCGTTTTTGTACCTCGGCCCGAAAGGTGAAGTAGCCAACTTTATTGTCGGAAACCGTCTTGGTTATTGTCCGGAGAACCTGCTCATTGAATGGCCTGCTATCATGCGCCAGGTGGATGAGGGAAATCCCGGTTTTAATCTTAACTACGATTATGGACAACATAGTCTGAATGCTGTATCTCAAAGATTGCTTGACATCTTCTGATGAAAATTCTGTACTACAGTCCTCACCCTAATCTGAACCTGGCTACCCCCAGCGGGCCCGGTACACACATGCGCGAAGTGATTGAGGCACTGGAGTCACAAGGCCATACTGTGGTGCGTTTTATCGCCGGGGGAGAGGAGGCCTGGGATATCGGACGAATCAGGGCTCTCAACCCATGGTACAAGAAATGGCTGCGTGCCGTGATACCAGT
>JBEAZL010000109.1:0-4613 GCA_041170085.1 Bacteroidota bacterium | reverse complement strand
CCCCGTCGAAGAATACCGGGATGACCGGCACTTTCGCGTTGCGTATGATTTTCAGGGCACTGCTCTGCCACTTCCTGTCGCTGATGGTACGGAGATCACCATTAAATGTACTCACCTCACCAGCCGGAAAAATTCCAAGAGGCAAACCATCCGAAAGATGTTGCATAGCAGCTTTAAGGCCGGATATATTGCTGAATGATGCCCGGGCACCTTCAAATGGATTGACCGAAATGAAATGATGTCGGATGGGCTCTACATTCTGAAGCAGAAAATTGGCCATCATCTTAAAATCCGGGCGAACACGGGTAATCGCATTGATGAGAGCCAGACCGTCGAGGGCGCCAAACGGGTGATTGGAAACTACGATAAATGGTCCTGTCTTGGGAATGTTGTCCAGCTGACTATGATCAAACTCAAAGTCAAGATCCAGATTGACGAACAGCTGATCAATGAATCGTTCCTTTTCAACGCGGCATAAGTCATCGTACAACTCATTCAAATTGTCAATGCGGGTAACCCGCGAAAGCAAATGCAAGACAGGATTGTCCTTGGTCATGCGGGTGGCTGCCGCAAGGGCTTCATTGGAGATTAATTTTTTCTTGTCCTGTTCCAAGTTCACTTCTTCATTGACGCGATATTAAGGCAAGATAATTCATTGCACCATACCTGACCCGCCGTTTTGACGTTACTTCATACAGAAATAAAAAAAGACGACCATCGGCCGTCCTCTTTTTATAGGATGAATGCACCAGTCCTGAGTTCGGTGCGTTGCAGGTTCCTAATCTTCTTCCGCATCAAAGAACTCCTTAATCTTGTTCAGAAATGCCGAAGGGCCGCGATCTGAGCGACGTTGCTTCATAGCCGGAGTTTCAGCTTGAACCTGTTGCTGAACATTTTCCTGAGCGGGTGCCGAAAGTGGAGTTTTCTCGTACCCCTTGATGACCAGACCCACACCTGTCGCCATGGAAGGTGTAAGCTCCTTTTCATCCGGAGACCGTGAAACGTACTCATTCGGATAGCCAATACGGCAATCCATTCCGGTAACGAATTCAACGAGCTGCTTCATATGCTTCAGCTGTGCACCTCCACCGGTTACAACGATACCTCCTATCAACTGCTTCTCAAAGCCACTGTTGCGTATCTCGTAGTGCACGTGCTCCAGAATTTCTTCCATTCTCGCCTGTATGATATGGGCGAGATTGCGAACCGAAATCTCCTTGGGTTCACGTCCGCGAAGCCCCGGAATACACACGATCTCATTGTCTTTATTCTCCATGGCCAGTGCTGAACCGAACTTCACTTTCAGCAGCTCTGCCTGATTTTTCATGATGGTGCATCCTTGCTTGATGTCTTCCGTGATGACATTACCACCAAACGGAATTACTGCGGTATGCCTGATGATCCCATCCTGGAATATGGCGATATCTGTTGTACCGCCACCAATATCCACGAGAGCAATTCCTGCTTCCTTCTCTTCCTCGCTGATCACAGATTCCGAAGACGCCAGCGGTTCCAGAATGAGCTGATCAACAGTCAATCCGGCCTTTGAAACGCACTTGTAAATATTTCTGGCTGCAGCAACCTGTCCGGTAATGATGTGAAAATTGGCTTCCAGACGGATGCCGCACATACCAATCGGATCCTTCACTCCCGTTTCACTGTCAACGGTGAATTCCTGAGGCAGCACGTGAATGATTTCCTCACCGGGAAGCATCACAAGCTTGTACATATCTTCTACCAGAGCATCAATATCAGCCTGGGTAATCTCTTCATCGAGGTTCCGCCTTGTGCGCATACCCCGGTGCTGCAGGCTCTTGATATGCTGTCCTGCAATTCCCACGTTAACAACTTTGATATTGACTCCTGCAATTTCCTCGGCCTGCTGCACCGCAGCGCGGATAGACGCTACAGTCTTTTCAATATTCGACACTACACCGCGGGTCACACCAATAGACTCGCTCTTGCCAATGCCCATGATTTCGATTTTTCCGAATTCATTACGGCGACCGACAATACACGCAATCTTCGTGGTTCCGATGTCTAGTCCTACAACAATTTCCTGATTCTTGCTCATGTCAAAATGCAGCTTAGTGGGTTAAGGCCTGATATGCCAGACGTTCTTCGCAGACCACCTGACCCTCATACTTGAGGTTTATAGTTTTGTATATATTGATATCCCTGACGGGAAGTACTTTCACGTAAAAGGCCATCAGCTTCCTGAACTTTTCATCCAGGTCCGATGAATCTCCAAGCACAATCCGATGATTTCCTACACGCGGCACGATCTCGAATTCACGGTTTCGAACATTGATATGTTCCACCTGAGCATTCCAGAAATCATTGCTGCGGAGGTATCCTGCAATGTGCATGATATCATCAAGCAAAGACTTTGATGTAAATGCGGAGTCTGCGACCATTTCGGAAACAGACTTTGTGGTGAGGCTCTCGGAGAGCTCACCGGTAAACAGAGGCACATCCGCAGAGTACTGATCACTCAGTGGCATGGCAAAGCCCTCGGTGTCGAGATAAAAACTACGTCCGTCTGCGTTGATGATCCGGGCAACAGGAATGCGCTGTTTCACCTCAACAATACATTCACCATCAACTGTTGTGAAAACATGCGCCTCACGAATCTCGCCCATAGAAGCCACCAATCGGTGAATTTCAGAGACCCGGATATTCTCAATGGGGGTACCCTCCAGAGAATCAAATTCAGCCTGAATCTGTTTCTTTATTCTTTCGGCACTAACGAAATTATGCTCAATCGGATTGACCAGGCTAACATTCAGATGGCGGCAAAAAACATTCTTCTGGTTGCGGTTCGCAAAACCGAGCAGCGAGAATAAGGCAATAGCACCAAGCGCAGCCATGGTGTTGACCATGATCATGCGCCAGTTGATTTTCCTTACTTTTTTCTGCTCTGTACTCATCTGCCCAATGTATCCGCAATAGGATTTACCCACTCGTCAATATCGCCCGCGCCGAGGGTCAAAAGCACCTCCGGCTGTCTCTGCAATAATTCGCCTAATAACTCATTTTTCTCAACTACAACCGCATGGGTTCCGGAGATTTTATTCAGAAGCCAATGTGAATCAATACCGGGTATCGGAACCTCTCTGGCCGGATATATCGGAAGGAGGATAATATCGTCCAGAAGGCGGAGACTTTTGGCAAAATCGTCACCAAAATCGCGGGTTCTCGTGAAAAGATGGGGTTGAAACACCCCTGTAATCCTTCGTCCCGGATGGAGTTCCCGCACGGATCTCACCGTCGCTTCAATTTCGGTGGGATGGTGCGCGTAATCATCGATATACACCAGATTTTCCCTGCGGATGATGTATTCAAAACGCCTCTTCACACCCCGGAAAGATGCAAGAGCCGGCGACAACCTCTCTGGCTCAACTCCTGAAATAAGAGATGCAGCGCACGCCGCAACAGCATTTTCGACATTGTGTCGGCCGGGAAGCCCCAAAGTCAGATTGCTAAGCTCATGGTCCTTACCATCGATTCTGTAATGGAGGTCAAAATGATAATGACCATCTGCCACCCTGATGTTAATTGCCCTGAAATCTGTGTCTTCGTTGAGTGAATAACTATACTGAACACGACCGGGTTTATCGCTCAGCGGCAAGCCATGCCTGACAATCAGGGAACCTCCCTCAACCAGTTTATCGGCAAAGAGATTGAAAGACTCCCGTACATGATCGGGAGAGCCATAAATGTCCAGATGATCCGCGTCCATGGAGGAGATCACCGCAATCCGGGGTGATAGTGTCAGAAACGAGCGATCATACTCGTCTGCCTCCACTACCGTCCATTCCGCTCGATGCGATAATAACAGGTTGGAGTCGTAATTGACAGCGATCCCTCCTAAGAACGCGTTGCATTCATGACCGCTGTGGGTCAAAATATGTGCGATGAGACTGCTTGTAGTTGTCTTGCCATGCGTGCCGGCAACGGCAATAGTCCTTTGCTCTGATGTGATGTAACCGAGCACCTCACTGCGCTTTCGTATGTCGTATCCATGATCCCTGAACCAGGCCCATTCGGCCGAGTCAGCAGGAATGGCAGGAGTAATCACCACAAGCACTTTGTCGATTGGAGCAAGCCTTACGACCTGCGGTATATTGATGACTTTGTCGTCATAGTGAATATCAATCCCTGCCAGTTCAAGCTCGGTCGTGAGCGGTGTGCAGGTGCGGTCGTATCCCATCACTTCCCTGCCTGAGGCATGAAAATACCTGGCCAGGGCCGACATGCCGATGCCGCCTATACCAAGAAAATAAATGATTTCTCTGTCTTTTAGTTTCATGTCCCGGAGTTTTGAATCAGCGACATGATCTCGCCGGCTATGAGCTTACCCGCATCAGGCCTGGCCAGAGACTTTATCGAAGAGGATAATGAACTGAGAGCATCAGTATCCCCGGATAACTTCAAGACTTCATCAACCAGTTTCTCTCCGGCCTCTGCATCACGAACCAGAACTGCTGCGTTCTTTGAAACCAATGACATGGCATTGTGGGTCTGATGATCTTCGGAAACGTTTGGAGAAGGGACCAGAATGGCCGGCTTGCCTATAACGCATAGTTCAGAAATGCTCATGGCTCCTGCGC
>JBEAZL010000108.1:0-3175 GCA_041170085.1 Bacteroidota bacterium | reverse complement strand
GATCTCGGTCCATATACCGGCAATGGTGAAAACACGGTAACCGTTACGCTGACCAACGAGTGTGGTTCAGACAGCGATGAAGTGAGCATTGAGTACTACGCAGACTTCGAGGTTGAACTTGAAGACGGACTGATTTGTGCCGATGGTTCAGGTGCGGAACTCGATCCTGTTGCCAACGATAATGCCTATCTCGAATATGAGTGGGATGGTCCTTCTCCAAGCATTACCAGCTCAAACGACAACGATCCTGAAGTAACCGTTAACCAGAGCGGAACATACAGTGTTATTGTAGAGAATGAGTGCTTCACGCATGAAGCCAGCGCCGAAATCCAGGTTTCAGTGCCGGTTCAGCCAAGCATCAACCTCGGTGACTCTTACCTCGAGTGTAACGAAGATGAAGTTCAGATTTGCATTCAGGATATCCCTCAGGGCTACACCATCGCATGGGGTGGCGGTCAAAGCGGTGAGTGCATTGATGTGACCTCATCAGGCAACTACTCTGTAAGTGTGACAGACCCTCTTAACTGTGAAACGCTTGTTGATGACATTGATGTTCAGTTCGCAGATTTTGTTTCGCTGAATCCTTCTTCAGGCGATCCGCAGATTGTATGTCCGGGCCAGGTTGTTGAACTCAGCCTCGGAGCCAGCAATGCAACATCATTCGATTGGGAAGCATCATGCGACGGCGTAGATATCAGTGGTGGCAACTCTGCAAACTTCAGCACCGCTATGGTTCCTGCAGATTGTCTGGGTGACGTGATTACCATTACTGGAACCGCCACTGGTCTGTGTAACTCTGAAGAAGCAAGCTTCCAGCTCATTGCAGATGCTTGTTTCATTACCATCCCGAACGTGTTTACACCAGGCAACGACTCCCTTAACTCTGCCTTCTACATCGAAGGACTTGAGAACTATATTGGAGCCAAGCTATGGGTATATAACCGCTGGGGTGCAGAAGTTTACTCTAGCGACAGCTATGAGAACGACTGGAAGGCCGAAGACGTTGCAGAGGGTACTTACTACTTCGTGCTCCACCTGCCATACGGCACAGAGCCGGAGCGCAAGGGCTACATGACGATTATCAGAGACGACAATTAATTTTTTCGAATATCTGGAAACCCCGGTCGAATCAATGGCCGGGGTTTTTTATTTTGTGCGGAAATGGCCAAGACAAAAACAGCATTCTTCTGTCAGGATTGCGGACATGAAAGTCCGAAGTGGGTAGGCAAATGCCCTAACTGCGGCTCATGGAATACGTTCGTGGAAGAGCTGGTTACCAAATCTGGAGAGGCCACCTTCCGCGCCGGGCAGGGTGATCATCGCCCCAATAAGCCAAAGCCATCCGATAGTCTTGAAGCCGACAAGCAGCCACGTATTCCGATGCACGACAAAGAGCTGGATCGGGTGCTTGGTGGCGGACTTGTGCAGGGCAGCGTGACACTGTTCGGTGGTGAGCCCGGTATTGGCAAGAGCACGCTCATGCTTCAGATGGGCCTTGAGCAGCGCAACGAAAAGATTCTCTACGTAAGCGGAGAAGAAAGCGAAGAACAGATCAGGATGCGTATAGAGCGCGTGGGCATTTCTCACCCGGGATGTTTTGTGCTCATGGAAACCAACGTTGAGGCCATCCTGAACCATACGGTTGAACTTGATCCGGATATTCTGATCATCGACAGTATACAAACGCTGTTTCACCCTGCTGTAGAATCCACACAAGGCAGTGTATCGCAGGTCCGCGAATGCGCGGGAAGGCTCGTCCGATATGCCAAAGAAAGCGGGACAGCCATTTTTATTATAGGACATGTAACCAAGGACGGAAACATAGCCGGACCCAAATTGCTGGAGCACATGGTTGATACCGTGTTGCAATTCGAAGGCGACAGACATCATGTATATCGCCTTCTCAGAACTTCCAAGAACCGATTTGGCTCCACACACGAATTGGGCATTTATGAAATGTCCGGTTCAGGTTTGCGCGCCGTAGATAACCCTTCACAAATACTGATTGGTGAGCGCGATAACCAGTTGAGCGGCGTTGCGATCGCCGCCACCGTAGAAGGCATGAGACCCATGCTGATCGAAGTTCAGGCGCTGGTGAGCAGTGCAGTGTATGGCACGCCGCAGCGCAGCACAACCGGATTCGATATCCGCAGGCTGAACATGTTGCTCGCTGTTTTGGAAAAGAGATGCGGATTTAATCTGGCCATGAAAGATGTATTCCTGAACATCGCCGGAGGCATCAGAATGGACGACCCTGCGATGGATCTGGCAGTCATCAGTGCCATACTCTCCTCAGGTCAGGATATAGCGATACCTCCGCTCACGTGCTTTACAGGAGAGGTTGGGCTTAGTGGCGAGATAAGACCGGTGCCCCGCATTGAGCAAAGGATTCAGGAAGCTGCCAAGATGGGTTTCGAAGAGATTTACATTTCGTCGTACAACAAGTCTCTTCAGATTGAAACCAAAAACATCAGGATCATTCCGGTGAAAAGAGTGGACGAATTTTTCAGCAAACTCTTCGGATAAAGGCACTTCACGGGTTACGTGATTTTTTGATTTTCCGGGAGTACTTTCTTTTGGATTCTGATGAGAAGAATTTCCAGGCTTCCACATGCACATCGATATCGCCCGGATACCAGTGTCCGCCACCTTCAATGGTGATGAGGGCTACTTTGGGTTTTCCTTTTTCAACATACTCGCTACTTCGCAGCACTGCACCATCGAAGGGGTCGCGATCAGGGATATCTGTCGAAAATGGTTTGGTGTGATATCCCGCCAGGTCGAGCCAATATTGAAAAGTTGCATGAGTAGACATGACCGTGCCCAATACCACACCATAGGCCTTTATCTCGCCACCATAATAGGGATTGACTTCATCAGCAGTCGAGTTGATGATCATTACCGGCATGGCAATACCTGAAGCGACACAATCGAAGTTCGCGGAATCAGGCATGTTTGCCAGGATGGCAGCTATTGCCCGAATCTCGCCCGGCATGGTCAGCGCAAGCTTATAAGCCATATGTCCTCCACCGGAGGAGCCTGCAGCAAATACGTTGCGATCACTGGCTCTAAACTTCTTTTTGAAATACCCGATCATCCCGCGGAAAAAACTCTGCTCATCGATATCCATCCTGTTCGCCTCAGCAGACGACATCTTTCGACATTCGTTCCAGAA
>JBEAZL010000107.1:0-3772 GCA_041170085.1 Bacteroidota bacterium | reverse complement strand
GCTTTTGTAGCCTGAAGTCTCGCCACCTGCTTTTCTACCATTTCATCTGTGATCTTCTCGAAGAGAATCGGCAGCTGACCAATGGTATGGCCTGGCTGGATCATGGATGCTTCACCCAGCTGATCCCATGAAGGCCAATGCAGGTTCAGTGCTGACCTGATTTTTTCAGAGGTATAAGGCAGGAAAGGCTGAAGCACAAAGGCCGCATCAGCTACGAAGTTCATGCAGGCCAACATGATGCGCGCTGCCTGATCCGGATTTGTTTTGATGAGTTTCCATGGTTCTGTCTCGGTGAGCAGTTTGTTTCCCGCTCTGGCAATGTTCATGGCTTCAGACAGAGCCTCGCGGAAGCGATACTCTTCGATCTTTTTTCCGCAGTTCTGGTATGATTCGAACGCTTCGGCAGTAGCACGAAGTTCAGCCTCTCCGGCTTCGCCATTAACTTCGGGTGCAACACCTTCATAGAACTTGTGTGTCAGTACAAAGACACGGTTCACAAAGTTGCCCAATATATCGGCGAGCTCATTGTTGATTCGGTCGCGAAAATCTGTCCATGTGAACTCGCTGTCTTTTTGCTCGGGCATGATGGAACACAGAACATAGCGCATCTCATCCTGCTTGCCGGGAAAATCCTGCAGGAACTCATGCAACCATACAGCCCAGTTTCTGGAAGTGGAAATCTTGTCTCCTTCGAGATTCATGAATTCATTGGCGGGAACATTTTCCGGTAATATAAAATCACCGAGTTCTTTCAGAATGATCGGGAAGATGATGCAATGAAAAACGATATTGTCTTTGCCGATAAAGTGTACCAGCTTTGTATCATCCTTTTTCCAGTAGTCTTCCCAGTTTTTACCCAGGCGGTCTGCCCAGGTTTTTGTATTGGTTACGTATCCAATCGGTGCATCAAGCCATACATAGAGCACTTTGCCATCAGCTCCTTCCAGTGGCACCGGCACGCCCCAGTCGAGGTCGCGGGTCATGGCCCTGCTTTGCAATCCTCCGTCTATCCAGCTCATGCATTGTCCTACCACATGTGATTTCCATGTTTTCGGATCGTGATGTTCTTTTCCGTCGAGAATTCCTTCGCGTATATACTTCCTGATCCATTCTTCATGGTGTGCCATGGGCAGGAACCAGTGGGAAGTTTCCCTGAGCACGGGTCGTGATCCGCTCAGTGTGGAGTGCGGATTGATAAGGTCGAGCGGGGAGAGGGTGCGTCCGCAGTTTTCGCACTGGTCGCCATATGCCCTGTCGCTGCTGCAATTCGGGCAAGTGCCCATGATGTATCTGTCGGCCAGAAATTGCCCGGCCTCTTCATCAAAGTATTGTCTGGACGTTTGCACTTCGAATGCTCCCTTCTTCTCGAGTTTCAGGAACAATTCCTGCGACATGGCATGATGTTCAGGAGATGATGTGCGGTGATACTCATCGAAAGAAATTCCGAAATCAGAGAATGCCTGTTTCATCAACTCATGATAGTGATCCACGATTTCACGCGGAGTCTTGCCTTCTTTCTTGGCGCGGAGTGTGATGGCGGCTCCATGTTCATCAGAACCACAGATAAATGCCACGTCTTTGCCGCAAAGCCTTAGGTATCGGGCGTATATGTCGGCGTTGAGATAAGCACCGGCAATATGACCTATGTGGAGCGGACCATTGGCATATGGCAGGGCGGAGGTGATCAGGTATCTGGCAGGTTCTGTTTTCATAAATCGGATTCTTTCGCCGGGTGTTAACTCAGTTGTGAGTTGTTTTTTGTGGCGGGGTCTGAGTTCATCAGCTTCCCGCTAGAGATTTGTCTGCGAAGATAGTTTCAATGGCGAGATGATAATTCCTCCTTTTTTAAAGCCCGGCGATAGCGTGGGAATTGTAGCCACTGCGCGATGGATCGAGCAGGGCCCGCTTGATTTTGCCATCGGAAAACTATCAGAGTGGGGTTTGCAGGTTGTCTCGTCTGAGAATCTTACCACGCGGAACTTTCAGCTGGCAGGTAAGGATGAGGAAAGGGCTGCGGCTTTCCAGTCGATGCTCGATAATCCGGACATCAAAGCCATTCTCATTGCCAGAGGAGGCTATGGCACGGTGAAGATATTGGAACATCTCAATTGGTCGGGATTTTCTGAGAACCCGAAGTGGGTTTGCGGGTACAGCGATATCACTGTATTGCACGGTAAACTCAGCCAAATCGGGGTCGCATCCATTCATTCTACCATGCCTGTATCATTTCCGGTGGCAACGGACAGTGCGCTTCAAACCTTGCAGCAGTGCCTTTTTGGCTCCTTTGGTGAGATGACCTGGAACGATTCGGCGATCGTTGGAAAATGTGAATTAACGGGTGTCGTGAAGGGGGGGAACCTTTCGGTGTTGTACAGCCTGTGCGGGAGCCCTGAATTGCCTGATAACCACGGTGCCATTGTCTTCCTGGAGGATGTAGATGAACATCTGTATCACGTGGACAGAATGATTACAGGCCTTTGGAGGGCTGGTTTCTTTGAGGGCGCAAAGGGCATAGTGGCAGGGGGAATGACCCAGATGAAGGACAATACCCGCGAATTTGGATTTCCGGCTGACAATCCATGGGGCGCAGATTGCTTTCAAACCATCAGGTTATTGGGCGAGAGACTGGGAATCCCTGTTATCACCGGATTTCCGGCCGGACATATGAATGATAACCGGGCTTTTTATTTGGGTCTTGAAGCCGGAATCACTGTGGAAAATGGAATTTGCACACTGCGATATCACACTTAACTGACACTTCATGAAGACCTCCCGGAAACATTGGTTACCTTTGCAAGTGTATAAAGTACACTAAGTGCCTACTTATCGTCTCGACATAGCGGATCAGTTTGATTTCAGGTTAATCGGAGTCAGCACCCACGAGCGCGACTACCGGTTGGCATGGGCAGTTAATCTTGCCCTGGGATGGAACCTTTCCCGGGATGAGGATCTGGAGATTCCGGCGAGGTCGAGGAGACCTGCCAGTAAGCACAGTGTATTTGTGTACAGTGCTGAAGAGAACAGCGGTGTGTACTATCTGATTGAGAACAAGAGCGCTTCAGGACTGTTGATGCCTGCAGTACAGCAATTTCAGTTTCTCATCAAGGTAGATGACATGCCTGATGAACTTTTCAATGAATTTCTTACTGGCTTGCGCAGTGCAAACTATGTGATGACTGCAGTAGAGATTTCGCTGGAGGGATTAAAGGAAAAAGAGAATTTGATAATGCAATAGAGTTGAATATGCCACAAATAACGAATAATACAAAGATTGTTGCTACCATAGGTCCTGCTTCGTCTTCAAAGGAGGTGCTGAAGGATATGATATTGAGCGGACTGAATGTGGTTCGTCTTAACTTTTCTCACGGAGCGCATGAGATTCACAAGCTTGTGATCGACAATGTGCGATCAATCGACTCCGAGCTTGGTACATGCACCGCGATACTCGCAGATCTTCAGGGGCCTAAGCTTCGTATTGGTGAGGTGGCTAATGAGCCTGTGGAGCTAGTTGCTGGATCTGAGATAATTATCACGACAGTGAAGCAGAACAGTAATGCACAGGTGCTGTATACCAATTATGCTGAGCTGCCGAGAGATGTAAAGTCGAGTGAGAAAGTTCTGATTGATGATGGAAAAATCGTGCTCCGCGTGATTGAGTCCGATGCAAAGTCTGAAGTGAAGTGTGTGGTAGAGCAGGGTGGTCCTTTGTTTTCTAAGAAGGGTCTCAATCTGCCGAATACCAAAATTTCAAAACCCTCTTTATCTGAAAAGG
>JBEAZL010000106.1:0-3099 GCA_041170085.1 Bacteroidota bacterium | reverse complement strand
GCGGTGTTCCTTGTGTTCTTCGCAGTATTCTCATCTACTCTCGCATGGGACTGGCTGATGAGTATTGATGTACACTGGTTCTCTACCATGTACGGATGGTACATCTTCTCAGGTATGTGGGTGACTTGTATGATTTTCGCCCTGTTACTTGTACTGTGGCTCAAAGGCAAAGGATATCTGCCAATGGTCAATAAGTCGCACATACACGATATGGGTAAGTGGGTATTCGCAGTATCCATGCTGTGGAGCTATCTCTGGTTCTGTCAGTACATGTTGATTTGGTACTCAAACATTCCTGAAGAGGTTACCTACTTCAAGACCCGTTATGAGCACTTCATGTATCCGATGGTAATTACTTTCCTCGTGAACTTTGCCATTCCTTTCTATGTTCTCATAGCACGTGATGCCAAGCGTAACACCGGATTCCTGTGGCGTGTTGGTGTGATTATTTTCCTTGGACATGCTGCCGACCTCTGGATGGCTGTTGTTCCTGGAACTACGCACGGTCACGCTCACTTCACCGGATGGTTCGAATTGGGTGTGTTCCTCGGATTCTTTGGACTGTTTACATATGTTACACTGAATGCACTGACCAAGGCTAAACTGGTGGCTGTAAACCACCCGTATATCAAGGAAAGTGAGCAACACAGTATATAAGAAAGAATATAGTATAAGTATTAATCTGTAGCATTAAAGATGAAACTGCTGATACTGCTGGTCGTCGTTCTGGGAGTGATTGCCATTGCCCAGCTTACCAAGGTTTACGAGCTGACCAGGTCTTTGAGAAAGACGCGTGAAGAGGAAATTTCACACGCCGACAACAAGTTGAACTCAACACTCATGTTGGTGTGGATGTTTGTGTTCTTCATTTCCACCATCTTCCTCTATGTGAAGTATGGGGATTACTTACCTGAAGCGGCTTCAGAACACGGTGTGGCCGTGGATAAGCTGATGAGCATTAACCTGTGGATGATCACGGTGATGTTCTTTATCGTGAATGGTATGCTCTTTTATGTTTCCTATAAGTACTACTACAGGAAAGACAGAAAGGCGCGCTTCTTCGTGCACGACAATCGTCTGGAAATGATCTGGACACTTGTGCCAGGAGTTACCATGGCATTTGTGATTGTTTACGGTCTGATCACATGGAATAATATGACCGGTCCGGCGAGCGCCGATGCAGTACAGGTAGAGCTTTACTCCAAGCAATTCGACTGGACAGCGCGTTATCCCGGAAGTGATGGGATTTTCGGATCACAGAACGTTAACGTTATCTCTACTACAAATCCAATGGGTCTCATCACAGAAAAGACCCTGGCAGATGAGATGCGCTCACTGGATTCACTGATTGCATTGACCAATGCACAGCTTGAAGCCAACGCTGCCCTGCCAACCTTGCCGGAAAGTTCAGTGGAAATACTTGAGGACAACCTGTACCGCTATAAGCGTAAGAAGCAGCGAATTCTCGATCTGAAGGAATTTGATGTTCAGGGTGTTTCAGGATGGACTGCAGGAGCGGACGACCAGATTGTGAAAGGTGAATTCCACATACCAAAAGGTAAAGAGGTAGAATTCATTTTCAAATCGCAGGACGTTATTCACTCTGCATACATGCCACATTTCCGCGCACAGATGAATACAGTGCCTGGTCTGCCTACCCGTTTCAAAATGACGCCGACCATCAGCACGAAGGAGATGCGCGAAAAGTTGAAGGACGATAAGTTTGATTACATTCTGTATTGCAATAAAGTATGTGGATCAACGCACTACAATATGAAAATTACTGTGGTGGTGGATGAACCAAAGGAGTATGAAGAGTGGTTAAAGAAGCAGAAGACTTTTGTGGCTCCTGCCATCGAAGTAGTTCCGGCCACTGCGCCGGCAGATACTACTGCGAAGGATACCACAGCAGTTGTTACAGCAAGCATTCATTAAGAAAGGATATTAAAACAAAGACATAGTCATGGCAGAACACGATATGGCGATGGAGCACAATCATGACCACCACGATCACGGTCATGGTCACGGGCATCATCACAAGGAGAGTTTCATTTCGAAGTATATCTTTTCGCAGGATCACAAGATGATCTCGCGCCAGTTCCTCATGACCGCAATCGTGATGGGCGTGATAGCAGTAATGCTGTCAATCCTCTTCAGGATGCAGTTGGGATGGCCGGGCGAAAAGTTCCAGATGCTTAATTTCTTCCTTGGCGACAAGTGGGCGAAAGACGGCATCCTTGACCGTAACGCTTACCTCGCTCTGGTGACCATACACGGTACCATCATGGTATTTTTCGTGTTGACCGGAGGACTTTCAGGAACTTTTGCGAACCTCCTTATTCCATTGCAGATAGGAGCGCGCGATATGGCATCAGGATTTTTGAATATGCTCTCTTACTGGGCGTTCTTGCTGTCGAGCGTTATCATGATAGCTTCACTCTTTGTTGAAGGTGGTGCAGCTTCAGGTGGTTGGACCATTTATCCGCCGCTGTCTATTCTGCCGCAGGCTATTCCGGGTTCAGGTTCTGGTATGACCCTCTGGCTGATCTCTATGGTTCTGTTCGTAGCGTCTTCTCTGCTGGGTGGTCTTAACTACATCGTAACGATAGTTAACCTCCGTACAAAGGGAATGACCATGACCCGCCTGCCACTCACCATTTGGGCACTTCTGGTTACTGCTATTCTCGGTGTACTGTCTTTCCCGGTTCTGGTATCATGTGTTGTGCTCCTGATTATGGACCGCAGCATGGGTACTGCCTTCTACCTGTCAGACATCTACATAGCCACCAACAACTCGCTTGATCCCAACGCTGTTGTAGGAGCTATTGAAGCCACTGGGGGTTCGGTACTCCTGTTCCAGCACCTTTTCTGGTTCCTCGGTCACCCTGAAGTATATATCGTACTTCTTCCTGCGCTGGGTATCAGCTCTGAGATTATTGCTACTAACGCCCGTAAGCCGATCTTCGGTTACAAGGCCATGGTGGGCTCTATCCTCGCTATCGGATTCCTGTCGTTCATCGTATGGGGTCACCATATGTATGTGACCGGTATGAACCCGTTCCTCGGTTCGGTATTCGTATTCACTACGCTCCTCATTGC
>JBEAZL010000105.1:0-3449 GCA_041170085.1 Bacteroidota bacterium | reverse complement strand
GGGGTGTACGATTGAACTAGGCGAGAGATGAGCAATTTCTTCATAAACGGCCGGTATTTCAGGTGGATACTCTTCAGTAATGTGGGGGTCTTCCTGTTCCTGCAGGTAGCTCTTCTCATCCTGTTTTTTCTCCAGAATGATGCACTGGTTGAGGAGATTGAACAGGGATGGTTTCTTTCATCCTATTCGAATCCCGGAGAGCTTCTGATCAGGCCCTGGACTGTTCTGACTCACATGTTCACACACGTTCAGTTCCTTCACTTTCTTTTTAATATGATGGTGCTCTTTTTTTCAGGGCAACTTTTTCAGCATCATTTCGGCGACCGCAGATTACCGGATGTATACCTGTTGGGCGGATTATCTGGATTTTTATTGTTTTTTCTCGTCTACAACATTTTCCCGGTATTCAACAGTGTGTCATCGGTTGTCATGGGTGCTTCCGCTTCCGTCATGGCAGTGCTTACTGCCTCTGCGGTTAAAGACCCCAAAATGAAGGTGCGGCTGATCGGCGTTTTTGAAGTGGAGATAATCTGGGTAGCACTGGCATTGGTGGCCATGGACCTGATCAGTATCCGTGGTGGTCAGAACAGTGGTGGACACATCGGACATATCGGAGGAGCTATTTTTGGATTCATATATACCCGTTACATCTTCAGATCCGGAAAAAACATGGGTTGGATAGATAGTTTGATTGGAGCGATTTCCCGCTTGCTGAAGCGGAATCCAAAGATGAAGACTGTTCACAGAAGGCCAGTTTCTGATGAAGAGTTCAATACCCGCAGGAAGGAGAATCAAAAACGCGTAGATCTTATTCTGGATAAGATTTCACGCGGAGGTTATGACAGTCTCACGAAGGAAGAAAAGGAGTTCTTGTTCAGAAATAGTCAGAAGTGAACGATAATCAGTCATCGGATAAACGTTTCTCCTGGATCAACCGCGGGATGTTGTTACTCAATTTTTTTGCGGTTGCTGCTCTTCTTGTTGCCTATATATCTTATCACTTTCCGCCTTCAGTAACCTGGTATTTTGCCCTGGCTGGTCTGGGATATCCTCTTATTGTATTGTGTAATTTGTTCTTCATTGTCTACTGGCTTTTTGTGAGGAGAAAATTCATGTGGATATCCATTATCGGACTTCTGATTGGAATGAATCATCTGTCAGCCATGTTACAATGGAATTTCAGGGATTATCCGGAGGAGGGTGAGAATACACTGAAGGTGATGAGTTACAATGTGCGTCTGCTGGGCCTGTATTCGGACAAAGGAACGGGTACACGCGACAGTATTTTCGCACTGATACGCCAGGAATCTCCTGATGTCGTTTGTTTTCAGGAGTTTTATCACGGAGATCAGAAGCCGAAATTCTCCACACGTGATTATATAGTGAAGAATCTTCCGCTCAGGCATTATCATGAGCGATACACCCATTCAACCTCTGGCAGAGAATTTTTTGGGGTAGCAATGTTTTCGCGGTATCCGATCATTCGCAAAGGTTACATACCATTCGAAGGTGATGTAAACAACTTCTGCATATACGCAGATATCGTAAAGGAAGGCGATACCATCCGAGTCTTTGACGGTCATCTTGCATCCATCAGGTTTCAGAAGGAGGACTACGCCTTTTTCGATCAGGTGGAAGAAAGTCAAACCGTGGAAAAGGATATGAAGCGAGTTTTTGGCCGATTGCGAAAGGGCTATCTGAGACGAATGGAGCAGGCTGAGAAAGTTGCTGCCGAAGTTTCAAAATCTCCTTATCCGGTAATCTTATGTGGTGATTTTAATGATACTCCTTTCTCGTATTGCTATAATGTGATGACCAGCGATCTGGATGATGCATTTTGCGAAAAAGGCTCCGGAGTTGGCAATACCTACAATGGCTCTCTCCCCGGATTTCTCAGGATCGATTACATCCTGAAGTCAGAGTCGATCCGCACGCTGGACTTCAAGACATTTCCCCATGCATATTCTGATCATCATCCGGTGATGGCAGAGTTTGCGCTGAAGGATGGAAAATAAAAAACCCCTCGGGTGAGGGGTTTGAATTTTTTATTGCAGATTACTTGTATCGTATCTTCTGACCAGGGCGAATCACCTTCTTTTCGGAGATTCCATTCAGCTTACACAGGTTCCTGACCGATGTTTTATGCTTTCTCGCGATGGAGGTGAGTGTTTCACCCGACTTCACCGTATGGAATTTCTTCGATTTGGATTTGTCTGACTTTCCTACAAGTTTGCTGTGATCGAAGTCCTTTTTCACCAGTTCAACTTCATCACTCTTCAGTGACATGGTTTGAACGTCGAGAACCTTGTTAGGGTTGATAGGTTCGCCCAGATAACGGATTTCGAAGTGAAGGTGAGCGCCATAAGAGCGACCTGTGTTTCCTCCGAGTCCCAGCAACTGACCTGCCTGTAAATAGTCTCCTGGCTTAACCTTGCGCTGGGAAAGGTGGGCGTAAAGAGTTTCCAGACCGTTCGGGTGACGGATAACCACCACATTTCCATAAGAACTGTGGTATTCCGATATGCGCACCATTCCTTCGAAAGCAGCGAATACCTCATCACCTGTTTCCAGGTCAATATCAACTCCGTAGTGCATCCGACCATTCCTCGGACCGAAATCAGAAGTCAGGGATCCAAGGGTAGGATACTGAAAATCACATGCTTCGCGGGTAAGGGTGATTGAAACTGTGTCAACAACCTCAGTTTGTGCAGTTTTGTGGAGGAATAAATTTCGGGTATCCCAGTGACAATATGTATCGTACGCAGGAATGCGAGCGATGGAATCGTTCACGTCCCACAGACCCAGATCCAGAGATGACTCGACAAAGAGGGCAGAATTGGCATCTTCCTCGGATCCACCTCCGATGTTAGAGATGGTATCTGTGTCGCACTCTTCATCTACCTCAAATTCCGCATCAGTCTGAGAAAAAGACAGCAACGGAACAATGAGGAAAGCGAGCAACCAATATTTTCCTTGCAGGTTTCGCATTTCGTCGGCGAAAATACGCCTTCATATAAAGCCGGGCCACCGCAATGACCCTAAATCTTGTCAACGAAACGTTAATGAAGGGCGCGTTGTTCCAGTGCTTTCGACGATTTATTAATTAGCGCCGATAAAGGATTGATTGAAGTCGATGAACAGGTTTCTTTTCTTGCGACCGAGTCGTCGGCAGGGCTGAATTCTGAGTTTTATGTTAACAGGATTGGAATGGATACCTTTGCCCACTTTTATCTCAGGAAGAAGATGGCGTCATTTTATGATTTCAAAATCAAGGCACTGGATGGCAGTGAACTCGATTTGAGCGAGCTGCGTGGCAAGAAAGTGCTATTGGTAAATACGGCCTCTGAATGTGGCTACACATTTCATTATGAGGGTCTTGAGAAGTTACATCAGAAGTACAGGGATTCTGGCTTCGTTGTTTTGGGCATTCCCAGCAACGATTTTGGAGG
>JBEAZL010000104.1:0-6440 GCA_041170085.1 Bacteroidota bacterium | reverse complement strand
GGGTTCAGAGGTTGATTTCTTCTCCTGTACTATCGTAGAAATGATATTCGAGAAGGTGCGCTGAGGTCGAAGGTTCGACATCGATTTTCATAGCGTACTTCTTGCGCCAGGTCTTGGCGATGTTGTTCCAGAAACCTTTGGTGATATAGGCCTGAACCATCGGATGAACAGCCAGTTTGATCTGGTTGTACTTGCCTTCTTCCTTGATGAAGCGGATATTGTTTTCCAGCTCGTCGGTAAAGAGAATCGATGCCTGAATGACACCCTTACCATCGCAGCTGGGGCACTTTTCGGTAGTGGTAACCTTGGTAACCGGACGCACACGTTCACGTGTGATTTCGACCACGCCGAATTTGCTTGGAGGCAATACGTTGTGCTTGGCCTTATCGTCCTTCATGAAATCACGAAGCGCGTCGTACAGCTTTTTCTGATTGTCGCGGTTCTGCATATCGATAAAGTCGATGCAGATGATACCGCCCATATCGCGAAGTCTGAGCACGCGGGCTATTTCACGCGCACATTCGATGTTGGTCTGTAGTGCGTTTTCCTCCTGATCTTTTACCGTTGCATTCTTTCGATTACCGCTGTTTACATCGATAACATGCATGGCCTCAGTGTGCTCAACAATGAGGTATGCTCCGCTTTTCAGATTCACCTGCTTACCAAATGAAGCCTTGATCTGTTTGTGAATATTGAAAGCATCGAACAGGTCGGGACCCTTATGTAATTTCAGAATGCTCTCTTTGTCCGGAGCACTGGCCTTGAGATAAGCACGAATATCAGCAGCGACACCTTCATCGTTCACATGGATATTCGAAAAATCCGGATTCAGCAGGTCGCGCAGGATGGTTGAGGTCTTGTCGAGCTCACCCAGTATTCGCTGCGGTGCCTTGGCCATGCGCAGCGCCTTGATCATCGTATTCCAGCGCTCTACAAGATCCTGAAGATCCTGATCGAGTTCGGAAATTTTCCTTCCTTCAGCCTGTGTGCGGATGATCACGCCCATATTGGCAGGACGGATGCTGTGCATCAGTTTGCGCAGGCGATCACGCTCAGGCTCTTCGGTAATACGGCTGGATAGAGAAACTTTATTCGAGAATGGAACGAGCACCAGGTACCTTCCGGCAATGGTGATTTCTGATGTAAGGCGCGGGCCTTTGGCACTGATAGGCTCTTTCGCTATCTGCACGGGGATCACATAACCCTGTCCGATGACATCTTTGATCTTGCCGTCTTTGTTGATGTCGGGCATCAACTGAAATCCCGTCAGATCAGGCGATGTAGCCTGACCACCGGTAATTTTTCTGACAAGCGCATTGAGCGAATTGAACTGGGGACCGAGGTCGAGATAATGCAGAAAAGCATCCTTCTCATAACCCACATCCACAAAGCATGCGTTCAGATGAGGAATGAGCTTGCGTACCCTGCCCAGATAGACATCGCCGACCATGTACTGCTGGTTGCGGTGTTCACGGTGCAATTCTACCAGCGCACGGTCCTGTAACAGGGCAATATCAACCCCCGACGGGGTCGCATTTATGACCAACTCAGCGTTCAAGAGGCTAACTTCAATTGTGTGGATGAACAGGTTGCGGTTTCAGCGTATAGCACAAACCATATCCGGCAGAGGAATACGCGATTCCCTGCCGGACAGCCTGTTTCACCACCAGTGAAAGAAAGGAAGCTATCGCCAGACTAGCGAAGCTTTTTCTTATGCCTGTTCTTACGAAGGCGCTTCTTACGCTTGTGGGTGGCCATCTTATGTCTCTTTCTCTTCTTACCGCAAGGCATTGTATTACGGGTTTAATTTTTTATTAATGTTCTCTATAAAGGCAGATACCGGCTTAACAATAGCCGTATCTGACGTGTGCCGGAGCAACTGGTTGTACGCTGCTTTCGCCTGTGCCAGGCTGTCCTGAAGTTCGAGGCTTCTGCCTTTGAACAGGAGGCCGTACTCGAAGGTCGAATCGATCTTCACAGTCCGATCAAACCATTCGTGCGCCTTGGCGAAATTGCCCTGTTCCATGTATATACCACCGAGGTCGATATATGCATTCAGGTAATTGGGATCAATGCTGATCACCTTTTCATACCTGCTGATTGCTTTGTCGATTTGTCCGGAGCGAACCGAAAGCACGCCGAGCCAAAAATGAGCATCGGCATTGAGCGAATCGGTTTGTACGATCTCGCGGAGCATCATTGCTGCCTGCATACCATCGGGGCCTTTAGCCATTTCGATAGCCTGCAGCAATTTGAGCGAATCAGGAGACGCGCTGGTCAGGGATTCTTCCCTGGCTGAACGCGGCTGACGGGGCAACCATAAAAAAAGAACGAGCAGTGCAACACAACTCAAAACCACCAGAAGGAGCTTACCCTTAGGCATTGGCTACTTCAGAAACTTTTACCTTCACCTTCACACCGTCCATGAACTCACGGGCAGGTTTGAATGCAGGTATATAATGTGCAGGAATTACTACCTGCGTCTTAGCAAGAATATTGCGACCCAACTTCTGAGCGCGTTTTTTGTTGATGAAAGAACCAAAACCACGGAGGTACACGTTCTCACCGTTCTCCAATGAAGTCTTGACAGAAGCCATGAAAGCCTCAACCACCACAAGGACATCGGCCTTATCCATTCCTGTTTTGGCCGAGATCTCAGATACAATATCTGCCTTTGTCATTTCGCTGTATGAATTATTGTCGTTTGTTTATTCCCTGAAATTTTGGGGCGGCAAATATACAGGCCTTTGCGAAAAAACAATGCATCAACTTTTGAGAATCAACCTTTTCTGAAATGAATTCAGCTCTGACCGCCTCTCTCGTCCGCTGGTACCGTGCAAACAGGCGCGATTTGCCCTGGCGCGCCGATACCGACCCGTACAAGGTATGGCTGTCTGAGATCATTCTCCAGCAAACACGGGTGGTTCAGGGCACTGCCTACTTCGAAAAATTTGTCGATCTGTTCCCCGATATTCATGCCCTGGCCAAGGCCCCGGAGCAGGGTGTGATGAAGGCCTGGCAGGGTCTCGGATACTACTCCCGGGCGAGAAACCTCATGGCCACAGCACGACAAATTTCGGGTATGGGAGGACATTTTCCGGAGACGGCCGAAGAGCTTCAGAAACTGAAGGGTGTAGGTCCATATACCGCAGCCGCCATAGCATCCATCAGCTTCGGTGAAGCAGTTCCGGTGCTGGATGGAAACGTGATGAGGGTGCTGGCGAGATATTATGGCATCGAAGACGCCATCGACCTTCCCGCCACCAAAAAGACCATGTACCAGCTCCTGAACGACCTCATCCCGTCCAAAAACCCCGGAGAGTTCAATCAGGCCATGATGGAATTCGGTGCGCTGGTTTGCACACCGCGATCCCCACTCTGCGCAGAATGCCCGGTCAGCAGCTCATGCCATGCACTCGGCGAAAACAAGGTTGACCTGCTGCCCGTCAAACAATCGAAAAAAGCCCCGAAATCTGTTTACCTGTATTACTTCCTGCACAGAAACAATGCAGGCATTGCCATGAGAAAACGGCCTTCGACCGGCATCTGGCACAACCTGTACGAATTCCCGGGCATCGAATCAGAAGCTGAACTATCGCCCGATGAAGCCATGATGAAAGCAGGATTTTCTGACGCTGCGGCAATCAACCATGTGAGCGAAGAATTCAGGCATATCCTCACCCACCGGATATTTCACTGCAGGGTAATTGAAATCAAATCCGCCAGACTTCCTGAAGGCATCACCAAAGGACTTGAGCGATTCAGGGCGGATGCCATCCGCGAACTGCCGGTTTCGCGACTCATGGAAAAAATTCTGGACGACCTGAAAGTGGGTTAATACCGCGCAAATGTTCTCTTGCAGAATACGCAACTTTTCAGGCTGAGCTCAGTCAGCTGCCGCGCATTTCAGAAGCTGCTCCAAATTCATTAGGTTTGCAGCTACAATAAAGGAAACAAGATGGCCGGAAGTGTGAATAAGGTGATTCTCGTCGGAAACCTCGGAAAAGACCCTGAAATACGTGAATTTGAAAATGGCGGCATGATTGCCACCTTTACTCTTGCCACCAAGGAAAGCTACTGGGACCGCGAGAAAAATGAGCGTGTTGACCAGCCAACAGACTGGCACAACGTGGTTATCCGTTCAGCCGGTCTCGCCAAAGTCGCCAAACAATACCTGTCCAAAGGCCGTCAGGTGTACGTTGAAGGAAAACTGCGCACCCGCTCATACCAGACCAAAGAAGGTGAAACCCGCTATGTAACCGAAGTTGTTGTGACCGACATGGTTCTGCTCGGCAGTGGCCAGGGTGGCAGCCAGCAGCACGATGCACCGGCGCATACCTCACCTGCACAGGTACACGACAATCCGGCTGCGCCCGATGATCTTCCATTCTGAGATGCTTTCTTCTATTGTCTAACCAAACTGCAGTCTTTTGGACCCCTCCGTCAGTATAACACTGGTCAACATATTCGCTTCGGCATTCCTGGCTAATTCAGGTCTGACGATCATCATTCTCGCACTGCTCATTGCCAGTGCCGTGGTATCTGCCTCTGAAGCTGCGCTGTTTTCGCTTTCACCATCGCACAAAGAATCTTTGCGTGAGGCCAAAGACAGCCTGAGTTCAAGGGTACTTGAAATGCTCGAAGAGCCTGACAAGGAAACCGGGCCGAGAAGGCTTCTCGCCTCGATACTCATCGCCAACAACCTGATCAACCTGTTGATCGTTCTGTTGTGCACGCAACTTTCAGACAAGCTTTTTCCGGCGGATCAATACTCAGATTTCACCATCTTTCTGATCAACGTGGTGGCCATCACCACACTCATCGTTCTGTTCGGCGAAGTGATTCCGAAAATCTATGCAACGCGCAGCCCCGTTCAGGCTTCGCGCATCGTTGCCTTGCCGCTGTGGGTCATCCGATACCTGATGAAGCCTTTTGCTCTGGTGCTCATGAGCACCACTTCCATCATCGAGAGCAAACTCAGAAGTCGCGCATCTTCGAACATTTCTGTGGATGAACTCGGCCACGCCCTTGAGCTTACCGCCGACGATAACAGAACCCGCGAAGAACATAAAATACTTGAGGGCATTGTGACGTTTGGTGCCAAAGAAGTCAATCAGATCATGACCCCGCGCACAGCCATCGCATCCGTGAACGTCACAGATAATTTCGCCAAGGTGCTTGAGACGATTCACGACAAAGGCTATTCGCGCATGCCTGTTTACGGAGAGTCAGCTGATGAGGTTAAAGGAGTATTGTACATCAAAGACCTGATCACGCATCTGGACGATACAGATTTCGACTGGACCGTACTGATCCGCGCACCATTCTTTGTTCCCGAGAACAAAAAAATCGATGATCTCCTCCAGCAATTCAAACAGGAAAAAATCCATATGACCATCGTGGTAGATGAGTATGGAGGTACTTCCGGACTTGTTACCCTGGAAGATATTCTCGAAGAGATTGTGGGTGATATACACGATGAATTCGATACCGAAGAACTGAGCTACTCCAAGCTCGATGATAAAAACTACGTGCTCGAGGGTAAGGTTAATCTTGTAGATATGTACAAGATTCTCGACATAGATGAACACCGTTTTGAAGATGCCCGCGGCGACAGCAGCACCCTCGCAGGCTTCATCATTGAACAGGCCGGACGCATACCTGCACCGGGAGAGACCATCAGTTTCGATGGTTTTGTTTTCCGCATCGAATCTGCTGACAAACGGAAGATCAAGCGGATTAAAGTGACCATACCCTGATGCCCATGCCTGACTTAACTTCAACACATAACAGGAGCTTTCTTCTTGCGTTTGTCTGCATTGCAATGATGTCGGTTTTATCATCGTGCGATGAGAATTATGTACCGCGCCCCAGAGGCTATTTCAGAATTGACCTTCCCGAAAAGTCATACATCAACTACTCGGGCAATTGTCCGGTAGAAATGGAAATTCCGGCGTATTCCAAAGTAGAGCTCTTCAAGGAATACGACAGTGCTGATTCATGCTGGTTCAATCTCGTGTTCCCTAAAAACAATGCGCGCATTTACTGCACGTACCTTCCGGTACAAGGCGACGTTGATAAGATGATCAGCGATTCATACGCCTTTGCCTTCAAGCACGAGATGAAGGCAGATGCCATCACGCGTACAGCGATTCAGGACGATGAGAGAAAAGTGTACGGACTGATCTACGACATCAAAGGGGAGGCTGCATCGCAGGTGCAGTTTTTTCTTACCGACAGTTCGCAGCACTTTCTTCGCGGAGCTCTTTATTTCAGCAATCGCCCCAATCAGGACTCACTTGCACCGGTGCTTTCATTTCTGAGGGACGATATTCAGCACCTGACTGAAACACTTGTGTGGCGATGAGCAATACAGGTGCGGACGTTATTCGGATGGTAATCGACCGCGGCAATACACTCACCAAGTGCGCCATATTTCG
>JBEAZL010000103.1:0-3110 GCA_041170085.1 Bacteroidota bacterium | reverse complement strand
GTGGTATCGTATATATTCTCACACTGAGCCATCACAGCTTCCTCATTGTAACCGATTATTTCCCAGTAGCAATTGATAATTCCACCTGCATTCACCAGATAGTCCGGAGCATACAGGATTCCTTTGTCGACCAATGCCTGACCATGCACCTGCTCTTCTGCCAGCTGATTGTTAGCAGCACCACAGATGATTCCTGCAGTAAGCTGAGGTATTGTCTCCGAATTCACGGTAGCTCCGAGAGCGCAGGGACTGTATATATCCATCTCCTGAGAATAAACAGCATCCGGAGAAACTACCTCTACCTTGTGTTTGCCAGAGACAGATTTCAGTCGGTCTTCGTAGATATCGGTAATCATGATCCTGACGTTTTCTTTCGCGAGATATCCAACCAGGTATTCGCCAACATGGCCGACACCCTGAACCAGAATTTTCTTGCCCTCGAGCGAATCGCTTCCGGTCTGCTGTTTCACGCTGGCCTTCATACCCATGTATACACCATAGGCAGTGAAAGGACTTGGATCTCCTCCGCCATTCATGTACTTAGGCAATCCAACCACATGCTCGGTTTCCATCTTGACAAATTCCATGTCCTTCACAGAAATCCCGACATCCTCTGCCGTGATATATCTGCCTCCCAGACTATCGACAAAGCGGCCAAAACGGCGCATCAATGCTTCATTCTTATCTTTCCTTGAATCGCCGATAATCACAGCTTTACCCCCACCGATATTCAATCCGGCAAGAGCACTCTTGTATGACATACCGCGCGAAAGGCGAAGCACATCAGTTAAGGCATCAGCTTCGGTGCTGTAAGCCCACATGCGCGTTCCCCCTACTGCGGGTCCGAGAATTGTGTTATGAATGGCGATAATTGCTTTGAGGCCTGTGGCCTTGTCCTGACAAAACACCACTTGTTCGTGGTCATAAACGGACATTCTTCCTGTTACAGCTGGCGCAGATGCGTTAATCCCGGCAGCCTCCTTGACTTCGGTCATCTTGAAATTGGGTTTGCAGGTTCAACCTCTGTTGAGGCAAAATCCAGCGCCAAATGTACAAGGTAAGCGGTGATAATCCCGCCAATTTCGACGAATTAACAAGATATTCAGGTTGTCACAAATTCATCACTGTTCACACCCTTCGTCAGCCGCTGATAAACAAGCTTTTCACACACTATCAGAAATGTACTCTGAAAGTTGAATGCAGCAATTCGTCGAACCATCTGCCCCGACCTCTGATTCCAGAATATGCCCGATAAAATCCGATCCGGGCACAAACCATTTGCAGTTAGCACTGTTTAACATCCGGAATTCACTGTCCGTCCGGTTAAATTTGCAGGAGCTTACAACACTATGAAACGCAGATCTCTTCCACTTGCTTTGTTTGTCATAACGCTTATGTCAATAATGGTGGCAGGATGCGAGAAAGAGATTACCGTCGATCTGCCTGTAGCCGCTCCCCGTATTGTGGTTGAAGGCTCCATTGAACAGGATGGCCCTCCCATTGTGTTTCTGACCTGGTCACAGGGATACTTCGAACCTACTGACGTGGAAAGTCTACAGGATTTGTATGTGCGCGATGCCGATGTGATTTTGTCTAACGGAACCATTTCGGATACGCTGGTCATGCTCTGTGCTGATGACCTTACCGATGAAGAATTGCAGCTGGCCAGCGAGCTGCTTGGTCTCAACCCGGAACAGGTATCCATGCTGGGAATATGCGTCTACACCTCGTTCAATCAGGATATCTGGGGAGAGTTAGGCAAGACCTATAATCTCAAGATTGACTATCAGGATCATCACCTTACGTCAACTACCAAGATCAACCAAACAGTTGAGCTCGACTCACTGTGGTTTGAAATTGTGAGCTCTCAGCCCAATGACAGTCTGGGATTCGCCTTTGGATACATCACTGACCCCGACACCCTGGGGAACGCTTACAGGTGGTATGCCAAGCGAATAAACCGATATCCGTCGTGGAGCGAACACGCCGGAGAACAAAAAGATCTGGTTTATCTCGCACCCAATCCCAGCGTCTTTGACGATGAGTTTTTCAATGGTCAAACCTTCGAGTTCGGATATTTCAGAGCTCCGCTTCCGAACAGCGATAAAGAAGATGACAACAACATCGAAAGGGGATTTTTTAAAATCGGAGACACCATCGCTGTCAAAGGTTGTGTAATCGACAGAGGTGTATTCCGCTTCCTGTCCAGCTTTGAAGATCAGGTTGCCAATCAGGGAAGCCCTTTCGCAGTTCCCTACAATGTGGAGTCAAATGTTACCGGCGGACTTGGTGTATGGGCCGGATATGGCGCCATCTACGATACCATCATTTGCCAGTAATCCGAAAAACCGGATAACGAAAAGCTGTTTGTTCGTAGTAAGGCGAATGCTTGTAAATCCAGTACAGCTGCATCCACCGACTTTCCTGCATTTCTGCGCTCTGTAATTTGGCTGCTTCAAAAGAAGCTGCAAGATTCTTGTCTGCAGCTAACAATTCGATAGCCTTCTCTTCGAAAACATAGTCGCTGAACCATTCCTTCTGCTGCAACACGGAGTCGAAAAAGTTCCAGGCAAAGAAACTGTCTTCGCCCTGGGGTTCAAGAACTTCAATCAGATACCTGCGAGCCGCCTGATCCATCGGAATGAGCCAGTCACCCTCAAAACACTGTACCCTGACATTCCTTTTGGACACACGCACTGAGTTGTGATTAAAATGTCCTTCATAAGGTTTGGAAGGAGATTTATAGTCATCTATGAAATAGACTTCGGCATCAATCAATGAATCGCGGTCGAGCCGTTGCATCAATACATGGTTGCACTGCAACCTTTCCACGACTTCCCTCCAGGCCAGCGGAACCACGTAGTATTGAGGAGCCTGAATAATATCTCTCCTGAGGTACCTGTCATAGTATGGAATCTCGCGCGTCCATGGAGCAGTGTGGTCGTACCACAATCTTGTCTGTCCGAACGTGCTCGGCCTGTCCTGAGCAGTAAAGCCATCGAACACAAAAGAATTCCTCTTTGTGGTGTCCAGTTCCCAGGCGAGGGCAAATTCGCTTTGCTTCAGCAAATCTTTATCGGCGATTTCACGCATCCGAAGGAGTTCATTGC
>JBEAZL010000102.1:0-10240 GCA_041170085.1 Bacteroidota bacterium | reverse complement strand
TGTTGTCGTGCGATCGATTTCGCCAGATGATGGAATGGGTAACAAATTCAAAGTAGATTCCATCCCGGTGTCCCTGAATTTCATTGGCGATGATTTTCATGCCATTGCATTTCCAGCAATGTATTCCGTTGGCACTGCGCTGTTCGGTTGATTCATAGGCCCTGATCTCGTTCAGGCTGATCTCACAATGGCTGCTGTTCTGCGCATAAACGCCGAAGAAACTGTTCTCGATGTGATTGTTGGAAATGACAGCTCCGGTAAGGTCATAGAGCTTAATGGCCGCGTAATCAATGGTACTTGATTTACCGGAGTTTCTTAATTCGAAGCCTTCTATTCTTGTGCTGTCGGCATTGACCGATATGATTTCTGAATTTTCCTGTCCGTCGAGAACGGGTCTTCCGATTCCGAGCAGGGTCAATGTTTTTGAGATGACAATATTGCCCTCTGCATAATATCCGCCATGAACCATCACAGTATCATAGGGGGATGCATTGTCAATGGCATCTTTGAGGTTGGCAAATTCGCGGTTGCTGCCTACATGGTGTATCGTGGCATTGGCTGAAAGACCAGTCCATACAAGGTAGATTATGATGAGGCAGAATTTCATTTCAAAAGGTTAATCCACTTGATGGAACGTCCTCCTTTTTCGTGCATGACTGTCCGCATCTCATCTTCAGTTGCGAAGGCAGCTATGTTGGAGTTCATGGGCGACTGCAGTTCATCGCTTTCCAGGAGAAAGCACTCCTCAGCCTTCAGAAATCCGTGCTGTGGCAGGTAATTGGATAGGAAAACATGTTGCACGTTTTCCCTGGGTGTTTTACCTGAATTGATATGTTCTATGGCACAGAAGACATCATCGAATTTGTAAACCTTGTTCTTATCGGTCACAATTTCGCAGGCGTACCGGGCATCTTCAATCGACATCCGGCAATGGGCGCATTGATCTTTTGAGTATTGAATGGGCGCAGGAATCTCAGTGCAGCCTGAACAGAGCAACATCAATGCTATTGACGCGGTGAGCGGAGCTTTGACCTGCATACGGCTGCCACGCCATTCCATGAAGGTGATGAAGGCAAGAATCATCCCTACTCCGATGAATATCCAACCCCCTGTGTCGGGAATGGAATATGCGCCGAAATTGAGAAGTTGCTTAAAGCCGATCAGAGGAGGCTGATATGCCATACCAGGAACCTTTATGGCGGCATTCGGATCGAGGTCATGCCCATAGTCGTATTCCCATTTCCAGAAATCATACATGGCAAGGATTCCGAAGGAAAGAAACAGGATCATCGATCCGTACAGTACTTTTTTTCTGTTCAATAATGCGGTAAGAATGAACAGCCCTGCAAACCCGGCAATGATCCAGGGAAGAATGCTGAATTCCCAGAAGTCTTCGCTGTGCATGGTTTTCATTCCGATGTAATGGTTGAGTCCGTTGATGATTTCAACATCTCCGGCCAGACCATCCGGATTTATCTGCAGCATCAGTCCCTCTGGGTATTGTGGCGCGACAAGGTCTATCCTCCACATAGGAAGATAAATGACCGCCACGAGTCCGGCCGCTCCTATCAACAGGAGCAGCCGGTGTAGTGGTTTTAATTTTTGTTGCATACGAACTATTTGGCCGGAGGCAGAAGCACTCCGTCAATCACGTGAACAATTCCGTTTGAAGCTGGAACAGTGGCAATGATCTGAGCTGCATCATTCAGCCAGATCTTGCCATTCTTGATACTGATTTTCAGGTTGTCGCCATTGACCATACCAAGTGACTGACCATCTCGGAGCCATTCTGTTTTCAGTGCTGAAGTGGTAACATGGTATTGCAAAATGTTCTGAAGGTCGGCTTTCTTCTCGTCTGTCATCAATGCATCAAGTGTGGCTTTGTCAACCTTTCCGAATGCATCGTTGGTTGGAGCAAAAACAGTAAATGGACCGGCATTGGCCAGAGCAGTAACAAGTTCAGCCTGTTTTAACGCTGCAACCAGTGTGGTGTGATCTGCGGAGCCTACGGCAACCTTGACAACATCTTTTTGTGATTCGTCATCCTGAACGGCTTCCTGTCCGCCTTTGGATGGGGTAGAGGCGCTTTCATTTCCGGATGCCGGCTCCGCACCGCCGGAGCAAGCCCCCAGCAGGAAAGTAATTCCTGCCAGGGCCATAGCGAATTTTATCTTTTTCATTTTATTGGAATATTGGTTAGGAACTCTTTTATTGTCCGGTTGCCGGATCTCCTGTGTTGGTTCCCAGGCTGAATGTCAGCGGTACATTGCTACCTGCAGGAGATACCCTTATATATCCCTGCATTTCCTGGTGCAGGGCGCTGCAGAAGTCGGTACAGTACATCGGGAATACACCAACCCTGTCGGGAACCCATTTCAGCGTCTGGGTTTCGCCCGGCATGATAAGAAGTTCGGCGTTCTGTGCTCCCTTCACCGCGAATCCGTGAGGAACATCCCAGTCCTGTTCGAGGTTAGTAACGTGGAAGTATACCACATCGCCCATTTTGACTCCTTCGATATTGTCTGGCGAGAAGTGGGATCGGATGCTGGTCATATAAACGTGTACTTCGTTGCCTTCGCGCACAACCTTGGCTTCGGCCTCACCTTTGGCTACCTGTGGATGACTGTTCTCTTCAATCTTGTAGAACTTCTTCGAACGTTCACGGATAAGCTCTGCAGGTGCAGCCTGTGCATAGTGCGGTTCACCAATGGTTGGGAAGTCGAGTATCAGTTGCATTTTATCTCCGCTGATATCGTAGATCTGTGCACTTTGAGTCAGCTCAGGTCCTGTAGGCAGATAGCGGTCCTTGGTGATCTTGTTGTAAGCAATCACGTATTTGCCGCTAGGCTTGCGGGTGTTACCACCTGGCACACACAAGTGACCAACAGAGTAGTATGTAGGTACGCGGTCGAGTACCTGGAGGCTCTGCACATTCCATTTCACCACTTCGCTGGAAACGAAGAATGAGGTATATGCATTTCCGTTGGCATCGAATTCAGTGTGGAGCGGGCCGAGACCGGGCTTCTGAACTTCTCCGTGTAGGGCAGATTCATATTTCACCACAGGGATACCTTCGTATTCACCGTCAAAATCCTTATTGGCAATAGCCTGCTGAAGTTTGTCGAAACTGAACACTGGAATGATGGCTGCGAGTTTTCCACTGCCTACGATGTAGTTACCCGTCGGGTCAACGTCACATCCATGCGGAGATTTTGGACATGGAATGAAGTAACAGATATCCTTTAACTCTTTGGTGTCGAGGATGAGTACTTCATTCTTAATCTCGGATGTAGCAGTGTGGCTGTTTTCATCATACTTGTTGTGAGCGTATTTGGCCGGTACTTTTTTACCAAGTCCCTGCTTGATATACTCTTCGGCTTTTTTCCAGTTAACAGCCATAATGAAGTCCTTGTCGCGCTGTGAGGCATTCACCTCTAGAAGGGTGTTCGCCTGCTCAGTGTTGTAGCAGCTGAAGAAGAACCAGCCATGTGATTTGTCTTTACCGGCCCGTGCCAGGTCGAAGTTCACACCTGGACATTCAAGCTGGAATGCAATATCCATTTCTCCTTCCTGTCCTACGCTGATAAAGCTGATATAACCTTTGAAGTTTTGCTTGTATGTATTGATGGGCACATCTCCGCCTGAACCTACTGATGGCACACTGAATCTAGTTCCAGCCACAACATACTCTGTATTTTCTGTAGCAAAAGGAGATGAGTGGTTACCACCGCTGTTGGGCAGCTCGATGATTTCAGCTGTCCTGAATGTGGTCAGATCTATTCTGGCCACACGTGGTGTGTTATTGGCGTTACCGAATACCCAGCGACCGTCAATTTCACCATTTGTTTGAGACATTTCGGGGTGGTGAAGGTCATCCCATGGTACGAATCCATGTGAGGTGTTGAGCATGGCTTTGGTTTCTTCGCTATATCCGTACCCTTTCTCCGGATCAACCGAGAATACGGGGATAACGCGAAGCAGTCGTCCGCTGGGCAGTCCATATACAGCCATCTGTCCACTGAAACCACCGCTGACGAAGTTGTAGTATTCATCGTATTCGCCGGGGGCTACATAAGCTTTTTCAGCAGCATTTCCGGATACTGCATTACCGGCATTTTTGGGTTTGCATCCCGTAAGTGCGACCGTTCCTGCTGCGAACAGCGCGAGGAGGGTCAGAAGTTTGTGTGACATACTATTTAAGTTTAATAAAGGATTGGTTTTGGACCTTAGGTTATTTTACACCGTCGTTCTGGCGCATAAACTCATAAAGAGCAAATGCATCGTCGTCGGATAGATTTTGGTTTGGCATTCTTACCAGACATATTTCAAGTTGTGCCTGTGCTTCAGGGTCCTTGTCAAGCATTTCATCGGTATTGGTCATGAAGTTCAGAATCCACGAAGCGGTGCGCTTTGTGGTTACACCTGACCATCCCGGACCAACCAGTTTTTCACCTGTCAGCTTATGACAGCTGCTGCATTTAACTCCATACACTTTTTCGCCATTGGCAGCTTTGGCAGCGTCGAGTGTTGGACTTATGGCCACATCGGTAAATTTTCCAGTTCCTCTTTTGGGGTCATAGGAAGGATTTCCTTCTGCGGTTTTTTCTTTGGATGGATTGAACTTCTCTCCTGAATTCTGTGGAGTGTCACCACCGCATGAGGCAGCTACCACTGCTATCCATGCGAATAATATAACTTGTTTCATATGCAAGGTGTTGTGATTATGGAGCAATGTTATTAGTGCTGTGAACGGGACATTTATGCGTGCAGTCATAAAGTGATGCGGCTATCTTTCCGGCTGATGTGACTGACTTGGGACATGTCGCTGCTTAGCCTGATTTTGCTGGTTTATTGGTCATTCAGACCTCGTTGTATGATGCGCATCTATGATTTCAATCATACATTTACATGGTGTATGTCAGGTTCCTCTTTCTTCCAACAGGGGTTGTTTGTATCCAGTAATCGGACCGATATGATTGATATAGCAACGTTGCAGAAATGCGGAGGATCTTTAAGATCATTTCACGAAGGTGAAGTGGTCTTCGAAGAGGGTTCAGTCTGTACCCACTATCATGAACTGGTTTCGGGAAAGGTTAAGTGGATTAATGTTCATGAGGATGGACGGGAGTTCATCCAGAATATCATTTTACCCGGTGAGAGTTTTGGAGAGTTACCGTTATTCGATGATCTTCCCTATGCTGCATCTGCCGTTGCCGCCTCAGAATGTCTTGTCGCCAGATTGCCGAAAGAACAGTTTTTGAAATGTCTGGTTGATCATCCCGACGTGAATATGCAGTTCACCCGTCTCTTTGCCAGCCGCCTTAGATTCAAATTTCTTATATCTCGTGAAATGGGACAGTTTGATCCGGAACATCGCGTGACCAGTTTGCTGAACTACCTGCGGGAGCATAGTGCCAGTGTATGTCCGATGTGCGCGCAGGTAAAACTCACCAGACAAGAGATAGCCAACATGACAGGGCTGCGGGTTGAGACCGTTATCAGAACACTCAAGTCCATGGCTTCTGATGGAAAGGTGATAATTGTCAGGGGAAAAGTATTCCTCTCTGATCCGAAAGGTTTGGATTCGACGGCATGTCAGCGTGCCCTGAAGACAGAGGAAGTTTCCTACGAACGTGGCTTTCGCGATGCTCTGCCTGTGGACTGATTCCATTTTCTAAAGCGTGATTTGGCACGTCATTATTTTTATGACCTTACTCATTATGCGCTCAGTCATAAATCCATCGTTTCACCCGCTCATTTTTTCGCAGGGTGAATATGCCGAACCAATTGAGGAAATGGATTTTGATAGCCCTGTGCAATCTTACAGTGCTGGCACTATTGGGATTTCTCCTGCGGTATAAGATTGCATTCTCACTTCCGATTCTGGATCAGAAACATCTGCTGCACGCCCATTCTCACTTTGCGTTTTCGGGTTGGGTCTCTCTGGCTCTCATGATCCTTCAGGTATTTGTAGTTTCTACTCGCAGTGGAAATGACCTTTTCCGCCGTTACCGCGTTATTTTCTGGATACAATTGGTCTCTTGCTGGGGTATGTTATTTTCATTTGTAGTCCAGGGTTATGGTGCGGTGTCCATAGCTTTCTCCACACTGTCCATCTTGTTATCTTACTATTACTCGTTCATGTTATGGCGAGATATGAGGCATGGTAAGGGGTACAGATTGTCTGCACTTTGCTTCAAAGTGGCACTGCTTTCTTCGGCTCTTTCAACTCTTGGTGCATTCGGGTTATCCCTGCTTATGGCTACACATACGGCCAACCAGCACTTGTATCTGGCAGCACTGTATTTCTTTCTGCACTTTCAGTACAATGGTTGGTTCATCATTACACTTCTTGGTGTGGCTGCCTTCTTCATAGAGAGATCAGGTCATAGCTCAGATCGATTCCGGAAGCATATGTGGTACATCATTGCTGCTCTCGGTCCTTCATATTTTCTGTCAACCCTGTGGATGGAACTGCCCATGACCATCTATATTATGGTTGTACTTTCTGCCATTGTACAGCTGTTGGGGTGGGCCGGAATCGTGAAGATTCTGCTGTCAGAGTTGAATTTGTTACGTGGCTTAAGTCCGGGGCTTCGCAATCTGATTGTTCTGGTGCTCCTTGCCTTCAGTGTCAAAGTACTCCTTCAGGCCGGATCTACGATTCCTTCTCTCAGCACATTGGCATTCGGGTTCAGGCCTATTGTGATCGGTTACCTACACCTCGTGTTACTGGGCGTCGTCACACTTGGAATTCTTAGCGCATTTATCGGACTGGCAGGAGACGATTTACCTCTTCGTCTGCGCCTTGGGATTCATCTTTTTTATGCAGGTGTCATCCTGAATGAGTTTCTCCTGATGCTACAGGGCGTCGCAGCGATGGGTTACGTGGTATTACCGTTTACCAATGAAGGTTTGCTATTTATCGCCGGTATGTTGCTCAACGGTTCAGTGCTGATTGTTCTTGGATGGCGGAAGTTGATCAGTCAAGGTTCAATAGTCCGATGACAGGTTACAGAGCTGAAATATGGACTGTTTGTCTGAACATGGGATGGAGACCAATCGTCCTGATCATCGCTCTTGCCATTCCCTTTCTGATGCAGGAGTCGGTGTTTATTTCGTTTTTGATTGATAGGGACAACATTGCCATTGAAAGATGTGTTAGCCGGGACGTTCCCGGAAGCTGCTGTAAGGGTACCTGCGTTCTGAAGGAATCTATGGAGCCATTTGCTGATGAGAATAGTGCACCATCCATTTTACCGGGAAGGGTTGAATTCATTTTCATCATTGATTGGTGTGAGGTAAAGTTGTTTTCTGAGGCTGGCATAGGATATTTCATGAAGTTCATTCCGAAGGATTGGAAATTTCTTTTTCACCCGGACACCTGGCACCCACCGCTACTGAGACCAGCCATTGTTTGATTCCTGCTTTTTAATTCAATCTTATTACTATGAAAATTATTGTTATGCTGATGACATGGCTTGTCATGTGTGTCAGCGCGTATGCCTGTGATATTTGTGGTTCTTCACACGGAGGTGATGGATGGGGAATCACCCCCAACTTCAACAGACACTTTTTGGCTGCGCGTGTGAACTGGAGAACATTTCGAAATTCAAGTGGATCAATTTCAGAGGGTGACTATCAGGAAGGACATGACAGTTTTCTGAGACTTGAACTTGCCGGACGATATGCGATATCTGATCGATGGCAAATCATGGGTGTAATGCCCTACGTTGTTAATGAACATTACTCTGATGCCATGACACATCACATTCACGGCGTGGGAGATGCTTCACTTCTGGGTCAGTATATGCTTATCAGCCCGGGAAACGGATTTCCTTCTCACGCTTGTCAGCTCAGTGCAGGTGTGAATGTGCCAACCGGAAAGTTCAGGTTCTCACACAATATTCCTTCAGGAATTCAGCAGGGGAGCGGATCATGGGATCTGCAATCGGGAGCCGGTTACACCTTCAGGCGGGAGAAGTTTGGTGTTCAGGCGGAGGTGATGTATCGCTTCAATTCCAGAACAAGAGGGGGTTACGATTGGGGAGATCAGTTGAGTTCTGCATTGCGCGGATTTGGAATTGTCAGGCAGCCGGATGGGTCCGTTTGGATGCCGTTCGTGGGAAGTTCTTATGAATGTGCTTTCCCGGATATCGAAAACCTCAAATATGATATTCGGGCGCCTTATACTGGTGGTGAAATGCTCATTGTCAATTCCGGATTGGAGTACTACGGTAGTTCCACCGGTTTTGGGGTTGATGCGGGCATTCCTGTTTATTGCAACCGCGCTGGGGGATCCAGCAACATGACCATGCAATTGTCTGGTCGCTTCATTTATTATTTCAATTAAAAAAAATCTGAAAATGTCAATCAATAAAAAAATACTCTGGCTGTCGGCCATTGCCACAATTACCATCGCTTCTTGTCAGAAAAATGACGATACCGTGGTTGAAGGTGTAACGCCTGTTCCGGTGACTACAATAATCATCGAGGAACCGGTAGCGGGATACACATATATGGCCGGTGATACAGTTCATGTTCATGTGCAGATCAATTCAGATATCGAAATGCACGGGTACGAAGTACTCATCATTAACGATTCAACTTCTGATACAGTCTGGTCAGTGCAGGAGCATGATCATGCTGCATCATATCATATAGAAACCGAATGGATCAACAATGTGTCTGATCACAGCGATATGCGTGTTCGGGTGAATGCGGAGGTAGAGCATGAAATGGAAGTCGTTTCAGAGGAGGTTCACTTCCATTGTCATCCGATGTAAAGTGCACGTTTAGCTTTTGGTACTCAATCGCCTCTCATTTTTGAGGGGCGATTGTTTTTTGCTGATCTCCTGAAGCTCGCTGAAATGTTTTGATATAACCGATTTCTTATTGTGTTCCAGATAATGCGCAAATGCAGCGGCCATCGGAGATAGTCTCTTACCCTCTGACCATATCAGGCTCCATTTAGTGCTTACGGGAAGCCCTTTCACAGGTATGATGTGCAAAGACCCCTTTCTCAGTTCATTGCGTATGCCGATCAGTGGCATAACAGAATATCCCAGTCCGGCCAGTATGGCCTGCTTCACAGCCTCGTTGGAGGTCAACTCCATTTTCTTGGTGACCTTCAGATTTCTGGAAGCGAGAAATTGTTCCATGACTTGTCTTGTGCCAGATCCGGGCTCGCGAAAGATCAAAGGCAATTCATCGAACATGTGAGAAAGGTCACCTGGTGTTTTGGGATGTCTCTTTTCTTTTCCGATGAGATAGAGCTTGTTCTCCATGAGGTCAATCCTGTTCACATTGAGGTGAGCAGGTATGATGGAGACAAGTGAGAAATCGGTTTCATTGTTTTGAAGGCTTTCGAGCACTTTGCTCTTGTTGGTTACGTCCATCACAAGGTCAACTCCCTGGTGTGCCTTTATGAAGTCGGACAGGAAGTAGGGCATGACATACTTACCCGTCGAAACTACCGAGATCTTGAGTCTGCCGAACAGTTCACCTTTATAGGCAAGCGTTCTGTGGTTGATCTCTTCTACCTGCTGCAATATCCGCTTTGAAGCCTCTGCAATTTCTCTTCCGAAGTCGGTTATATAGAGTTTTCTTCCTACCACTTCAGTAAGCGGAAGGTCGAACTGTTCCTGAAGATTTCTGAGCTGGATGGATACAGCTGGCTGGGTGAGATGTAACTCTTCAGCTGCTTTGGTTACGCTGCATGTTTCCGAGACTTTGAGAAAAATCTGAAGTTGGTGTAAGGTATAATGCATAACGAAATATTATGGTACAAATATAAAACATAAATAAAAATATATGGAAATGTGAACGGAGATTTGCGGCATCAAAAACATCGAAATGAGTTCTGCCCGCATAACAATAGCAAAAGGAGACTGTATCGGTGGGGAGTATGGATACCACATTCAATCGCTGAGATCATGTGCGATATCCTTCGCCTGAGGATCCGGCTTCACGATGAGGCCATTGACAAATCATCGGCCGGGGAAGATGTGGAGTACAGAGAGAACAAGATTCGCGAATTGTACAGAGAAATTAACTTTTGGAGGAACAAACAATGATACAAACCATGGAAAGAGTTGCAGAGAACATGAAATCTGTTCAGCAATCAGAGGAGAGCATTACCCTGATCAATGGAACCTTTAATCCGGGCGATGCAAGGGATTTGTTGCTGGGTTTTGTAAACAACAAAATATCGTTTCACGAGATGCGCAACTTCAGTCTT